>CAYVVR010000001.1:0-14630 GCA_964454655.1 uncultured Planctomycetaceae bacterium
CGTCTCGACAACGCGAGGACGACAGGAAGATGCCGAGCGACCTGCCGGTTTGGCGGCTCGAACCTTCGAAGCCGCGACGGAACGTTCCCTTTCGTCGTTCGTGTCGACGGGGTGCGTGACGGAAGAACGATCGGCGGCCACTTCGAATCGAATTGGCGGAACCTTGCCCAACACGGTTCGACAGGCGTCGTCGATGACCCGGCCGAATCGCGAGCGAATCCAGTCCGTGAAGAAACGATTGGGCGAGGCGACGACGAGGGTATCGCCACGCCACGAAAAGTGAGCGCGCGATCCGAACCAGAGTGCGAATCGTTCTTCTCCGACCCTGTCGGCAATGATTCCAAGCACCGCCGACACGATGTCCATATCGTCCTTGGCCACGTCCTGATTGCTCCCGGCGCGCGCACTCTCTCCGCAGTTTGAGCAGAGCATCCATGACGAATCACTCGCCAGTCCACGCCGCGATGCGCGGAAAGAAAAGGCGCGCAATGATCGACGGCCGAAGCCGTGTCATCAGAATTGTGTGTCACCCGATGAGCGTTGATTGTATCGGTGCCAGCAGTGCTGTCAAATGCCCGAACAGGGTTCCCCGCGAGATTTCTTTGTGTGGCACGAAAGCAGAACCGTTACCTTCGATACGCCAACGACTTTGCGCGACGAATCTTGGTCGGATTTTCCTCAAGTTGCCGACCGTGCGATGGGGAAAGGCTGTCGAAAGCGTTTTGGCGATCGTTGAGCGGGCGTGGCGCCGTGGCCGTAACTGCTTGCGGGCTCGTCGGTTGGGAAATCGACGGGACGTCGACGAACAAGTTGGCGACCGGGCGCTCGTACCTCGCGGCAACGAACGCCGTAATGTTGCGGTGTACGCTCGTCGAGCCCACGATGTTGTGGTAAGCAAGTGTTCATGCTGTCGCGTTGTCGACGATTGCATGTTCGCCCGGCGCTTGACGCCGGATGGGAGGCACGCAATGGGGAAGGGTAAATGGCTCCCACGGGGGCGAGATCACGCTTCTTCCGCAGCTTGCCCGCTTTCGTCGGGGGTGGGGCGATACATGAAGACCAGACGCCGTTCGAAGGCGCAAAAGCCTGCCTTCGAATACATGTGCAAGGCAGGTTCGTTGGCTTCGTCTACGGCCAGCAGGATGCTGCGTCTGCCGAGTTGCCGGGCGATCCACTGGGCGTATTGGGTGGCGGCTAACCCCCAGCCGTTGCCGCGGGCTGATTTGATCAGGCCCATGTACACCAGTTCCAAGCTTTCGGTGTCGGGATGGTCGGCCAGCAGCAGGCAGCCTACGGGCCGATTTTCGGCCATGATCACGTACCACAAGGACGTCGGACTTTGGCCGATCGTCTTGTAGCCGCTGAGGACGTCGTCGATGTCGCGCATTCCGTTCAAGGCGGGACAGTCGAGCGTATCTTCGTACGTTGCTTCAACGATCGCGGCGAATTTGCTCGGTGATGTCTCGCCGTACGGATGCAGTTTCAAGGCCGAGCGGGGCGGGGCTTCCGGAAATTCATCCAGCGTGGCGACCATGTAGGCCAAGTTCGCCAGGTGTTTCAAGCCGGCTTCCTCGATGGCACGAATCATGTAGTGCCGGTGGCTTTCGAGCGTGAGAAACATCAGGTCGATGTGGTAACGTTCGACTTCACGGCAAGCCCGACGCAGTAGCTCGGTAATCAACCGGTTACCGGCCGGTGGAACGACGCCCGGCGGGGTGGCGATCGCCGTTCGCCCCGGCTGGATGTACCACGCCAAGGCGCCGAGTGTCCGTTCGTCGAGGTCGCGAGCGACGAGGATACCGCACCGTTCTCCGGCGGCAGCCGATTCTTGGAGTAAATGGTTGAGCTGCCTGGCCCGGGCGCTCGCTTCGACGTGTCCGAACAATATGGAGCTCACCTTTCGCAAGTGCGGAATGTCGAGAGGTTCGACGTCGATGCGAAAGGGGGAATTGCCTCGCTCGGGTTCGCGGAGGGATTCGGGCATGTCTACTCAGGTTGTGCCGGGTTGAGAAGAGCTGTCGAGGAAAAGGTTCGGTTTACGCTTGCTCGCGTGCTACGCGTTCCACCAGACAAGGCGGAACGCCGATCGACATGACGTGCACTTCCCCCAGATAAGGTTGCGCCTCGATCGAGGCGAATCCCTGCTTCCGCGCGACGAACGTGCACGTGAAATGGGCTCGGAAACAGACCCCTGGGGCCGTTCCGGTGTCGCAGTCCAGCCCGCTCGGCAGATCGACGGCTACGCGACTTCCCGCGGCGGCGTTCATCGCCGAAATGACCGCATCCAGCGGTGGACGCGGCGCCCCTCTCGCTCCGGTACCCAGCAAGGCATCGACAAGGCAATCTGCGTGTTGGAACACTTGCTGGAGACGTGTCGTATCGACGTCGCGGCCGAGGACGAGGATCGGTATATCGCTTTTGACGGCGATGCGATAGTTCACGCCTGCATCGCCCTGCAAGGCTTCCGGGTCGGCACACAATACGACGCGTACCGAGTGCCCTAGAATTTGCAGGTGCCGCGCGATTACGAAACCGTCGCCGGCATTGTTGCCTCGACCGCAACAGATTACAGTCTCGCCTCTGTCGAATCGCGAGTCAAGAAACTGGGCTACGCTTCGACCGGCATTTTCCATCAGGACGATGCCGGGAATGCCGTATTCCTCGATCGCCAATCTGTCGACGCGGCGGGACTGTTCTCGTGAAAGATACAACGGCGGTGAATCGTTCGACATGGCAAGGTGGTCGAGTTCAACGAAGTCGGTACGAAAACGAGGGGCATTTCCGGGAATCGGAAACCCCCTCGTGGAAATTCGAGGTTGTCGCGATCGTTGCGTCGATGACGCGATCGATCGAGGAAAGACTCACGGGATGGCAAAAGCAGCACCGGTCCAGGCACCGGCTTCCCACAGCCCGGCCCGCACGCTCAAGGGGATCGGATCAAGAATCCACGGGGCGCAGTTGCCGGGGCGGTAATATCCCAGCGGGTACATGCACTCGTTCGGCGGCGTCAGGCCCATCTTGTAGGGCAAGATGGGGAACGTCAGGAAGAAATGGGCTCCGGACGCAAACGGTTGGGCGATCGGTCCCAGGTTGTGGCCGTAACGTTCCACGGC
The DNA here is from genome assembly GCA_964454655.1 of uncultured Planctomycetaceae bacterium. Lineage (GTDB taxonomy): Bacteria > Planctomycetota > Planctomycetia > Pirellulales > Thermoguttaceae > CAYVVR01. The sequence goes on from CAYVVR010000001.1 coordinate 3,114, forward strand.
GACTTGTTCGAAATACAGCGGCTTGTGGCACACGCCCGAGGCCTTCCACGTGAACGTTATCGGCGCCCACGCACGAGGTTGAAACGTGCCGCCTTGCAGACTGCATTCGGTCGGAAACTTCGTGCCCTTGGCTGTAATGTCGTTGGTGATTTCGGTGATCGGCCGAATGTTGTCGGGCGAAGGACATTCGTCTTCGACCGGCGGCGGACCAAGGGCCAATTCTTCTTCCAACGGTCCGAAATCGTCGCCTTCTTCGGCGGCTTGCCGATCGAGTTCGTCTCCCGGCAAAGGCAGCGGTTCAGGCGTAGGGATCATTTCGGGAACGCCGGGCTCGCCTGCGGGAGACGGCTGCGACGCGGAGGCGGCTTCCGTCATCAAAGCCGGTCCTTCGGCGAAGGGATCGGCCAACGGCTTGGCATCGGCCGGGGCGTTTGGAATCACGAATTGAGCCGGAGTAGCGCCCTCGGAGACGGCCGTTTCTTTCGAGTCGGCGACCGGCGTCGACGATTGTGCCTCGCCGGTTGTTTGCGGGCGAACAGGGAGCCATCGTAGCTGAGTGCTCGTGCGAGTCGTGGTATACCCGACCTGTTCGACCGGTTCCGTCGACGTCGGTGCAGACAGCGCAACCGCCGGTTTAACGGCAGGTGCGGTGGCACGGCCGGCAGGGGCCCAGCCGTCGGTATCGGCTGTGAGGACTCCGCCAAAGAGCACCAGGCTGCATGCGGCGACCAAACACGCAAGATGAATGGGTGACGAAGCGGGGAAGAGAGGAACGACGCCGGTTCGGCGGCGGGCGACCTCCCGTGCCCGCTGCGAATCCTTAACTGTCGTTACCCGGTTGCCCGACGCTGTAGTTGGGCGCTTCTTGCGTGATAGTGATGTCATGAGGATGACTCTCCCGCACACTGGCCGCTGAAACCTGAATGAATCTCGCCTTGGTGCGAAGTTCTTCGATCGTTCGTGTTCCGCAGTAGCCCATTCCCGCCCGCAAGCCGCCGACCAGTTGGTAGACGAACGGTCCGAGGGGGCCGCGATACGGGACGCGTCCTTCGACGCCCTCGGGAACGAGTTTTTCGGGACGGTATCCGGGGTCCTGTCGGTATCGTTCGCTGGATCCGCGGACCATGGCTCCCAGCGAGCCCATGCCGCGGTACACTTTGTACACTCGCCCGTGGTAAAGGATGCGTTCACCGGGACTTTCATCGAGGCCGGCGAACAGGCCTCCAATCATCACGACGTGGGCACCGGCGGCGATGGCCTTGGTGATGTCGCCGGAGTACCGAATTCCCCCGTCGGCGATGACGGGCGTTTGGGTCGCTTGCGCGGCCTCGACCGCACGCATGATCGCCGAAACTTGGGGGACTCCGACTCCGCTGACGACCCGCGTCGTGCAAATCGATCCGGGACCGATCCCGACTTTTACGGCGTCGGCTCCCGCCTCGATCAGGTCCTTGGCACCTTCCGATGTCGCCACGTTTCCCGCGACGACGTCGATATCCCACTGGCGTTTGATTTCTCGTACCGTTTCGAGCACGTTGCTCGAATGACCGTGGGCACTATCGACGACCAAGACATCGACACCGCAGCGGATGAGCTGCTCGACTCGCTCGTAGTCGTGGACCCCGACGGCCGCCCCGACACGCAGCCTTCCATGTTCGTCTTTACAGGCATTCGGGAACCGTCGTTGGTTGTCGATGTCTTTGATCGTAATCAGGCCCGTCAGTCTAAAGTTTTCGTCAACCAGCAGAAGCTTCTCCACCTTTTTTTCCATCAAAATCGTTTCAGCTTCTGCAAGCGTTACAGTCCCTGTAGCCGTTACAAGGTGTTCTTTGGTCATCACCTCGGCGACGGGCAGGTCGAGGTTGTCGAGGAATCGCAGGTCGCGACGCGTCACGATTCCGACGAGCTTGTTGTCTTCCTCGACAATGGGGATACCGGAGACGTTGGCCTGATTCATCAGCTCGGCGGCCTTGGCGGCTGTCGCGGTCGGCGGAAGCGTGGCCGGGTTCGCGATGATGCCGTTGGCGCTGCGTTTGACCTTCTCGACCTCTTTCGTCTGGGTGGCGACATCCATGTTCTTATGGATGATCCCGAGCCCCCCCTCTTGAGCGAGGGCGATAGCCATCGCAGCCTCGGTGACCGTATCCATCGGAGAGCTGACCAGCGGGATATTGAGCGTGATCCTCGCAGTCAACCGGGTGCTGACGTCGACCTCTGCCGGGACGACTTCGCTGTAGGCAGGTTGAAGCAAGACGTCATCGAAAGTGATGGCCTGGCCGAGAATCTTCTCTTGCATGCGATATTACTCCTTATTGGGGGGATTCCGGGCAGTCTGGGCTTGGGAACGCCACCCCATGAGAAAAATCCGCCGTCACGGCGCGTTCGGTTGTCGGGAATTCTGAAATTATCGGCGATTGCCCCGCGATTGCAATTGCCGAGGTGCCGCCACCACGCCGCGCTTAGGAAGAAAAAAGCACCGCAAGCCGAAACCTGGATTTCGACACACCCCGACGGCGTGAAACTGCGCAAAAGACGATCTCTATGGCGACAGTGACAAAATAGGCAGACGGTCGATTGTGCTTACGGCTCGGGTTCCGCCGGGGTCGGGAGCGAATAGACTCGACGCAGGAAAAGGTGACGACGGAACAGCCAGCCGCGACGGCTTTCCGGATAGAGGCCGTAGTCGACCAATTCCAGAGAACTGCGGCGGACTAGGTTCCCTTCCCGGTCTTCTTCGCGCGTCGTTTGGCAGACGACGCCGCCGGGAACCTCCATCGACATGACCGTACGCGTGACCGATTTGCCTTTGGGGAATATCTCGGTAACCGTCGCGTGGGCGGTATTCAAGATTTCCCCGGCGATTCGGCAAGGAACGTCCAAAGCCGTGACTTCCACCGTCGTGCGATTCAAGACCGTATTGCCGGTCAAGTCGGTCTTGAGCGTCTCCCGACGCAGAATGAACGGTTCGATTTCTTTGTTGAGGAAGATCTTGCTGACCGTCTTGTTGGTCGCCCCGGTAAGCGTCAGTTGAAGAACTTGGCAGGGAATCTTGCGCCCTTGAATGGTGATTTCGCTGGGAGGTAATTCAACAATGCCGGCGGTTTGATCGGCCCGTTCGCCGTGAAATCCTTGAACGATCAATTGGGGCTCGGCACTGAAACGCTTTCCGGCCACGCGGACGACGACTTCGACACGCAGGGTAACGGCATTCGTGTCGACCTTGTCCAGCGTCGTTTTCGTCTCGGTGACGCTGATGACCTTGCGATTCTGCTGAAATGTTTCGGTAACCGTTCGGACGATCTTCCACGCGCCCGGCTCGAATCGAGCCCAGGCATGAAACTGGCGTGAAAACTCGGCAGCCGAAGCCCCAGGCATTGCAGCAAAACACACGAGCACGAAAGCGACGAAGCACCCTCCGCCGACCGACGACGGCCGCTGTGGGCGAGAACGCGTGCTCGAGCAGGTGATTTGTTGCGGGAACGCCTGAGTCATGGGCAACTCTACGGAAAGAACGTTGCGGTGGGTGGGAACTCGCCCAAAGGGTGCGTACGGCGAGCTGAGGAAGTGGGGCAACATCCGTGAGCCGCGGTCGGTGTAGAACTTGCTCTACACAAAGAAAACGCTCGGCGCAAACCCCAACCGCCGGGAAGATTTCATCTTCACCAATGTAACAGTATACCGAACTCGGGGGAGATTGTCAGCAACGGAATTTAGTTGGTGCCGCTCTTTTGAGGGGAAGCCAGGCCCGCTTCTTGGGCCGTGGGGAACGGGTCGGAGGCGGCCTTTCGCTTGATCGAGGCGTCTTTGTCGAGCAACGACCAGCCGGAATCAGCCGCACCCGACGTGGCGGGAGTACTGCATCCGATCGGGGAAACGACGCATACGAAAATCAACGCTACCGCGGCGGGCAATCGAAGCATCGACTGCCGTCCACGGTTTGAGCCACGGCGAGAGACGGTGAACCACATAATTCGATCTCCCGGTGCGACGGGCGCGGAGGGGGCGAGGTCCGGCAAATCAGGGACGCGGCGCGGGCTGTTTCATCCAATCGACGACGGTGGTCGGTCGATGCGGCTCCGGTTTCTTAGTGGGGAACAGCTTGCTGAAAAAGCTCGGCTTTTTCTCTTGGGTGCGATGAACCGAACCGGTGGGGAAGTATCGCGATTGCGGTTCGGGGGTCTTGTCGAACGGATTCAGGGCTTTGAGTCCCTGGCCGAGCTTCGAGGCACCGCTTTCGATCGCCTTGATCGGGTTCGGTAGCGAAACGTGCGGCATTTTGAGTTCGGGCAGCTTCGGTTTGGGCAGCTTCGGCAGTGCGGCATGTGATTGAGACGTCGACGTCATCAGCAACACGAAAGCCATGGTGGCGGCCGCCACAAGAAGCCGATTTCTCGCGATCATCGTTTGCCACTCCTTCTTCTTTCACGTCAGCATTGTCCGCTGAAGCTATCAAGGCGATCCCGGAGGACGCATCGGTTCTAGCGTGTTTCAGAACATCTGAGGCGGGGAGAATATCGCAAACACGATCTCGACGTCCAGAGCATTTTGTGAACGGAGACAGTGATGCGAGAAGGTTCCGATGAACGCGCGGGGGCGGCGTTTAGAGGGATTGCAGGGTGCATTGTCGCCAATGCCAAAAACGCGAGAGGGGTTTTTGTGATTTGCTCGTAACCGATCGGCCCGATGAGTGGACGCGCACGATCGCACGATGCACAATGATGCAAACACAAATGGGGGTGTGCGGAAATGCCGCTAGAAGTCGGCGGCAACTATTTGGAAGCGGTAGAGAACCGCCACGAGGAGTGTCGCTTGCGGTCCAGAGTGTTGGAAGGATCGCGGCGGAGAGATCAACTTTAGAGACGGGAGGTAACGGTGGCGAACACGGAGCGAATCGAGCGGGCTTACCAAATAGCCCAAGAACGTTACGCCGAATTGGGTGTCGATGTCGAAAAGGCGTTGGAAACGTTGGCGTCGGTGCCCATCTCGATGCAGTGCTGGCAGGGAGACGACGTCGGCGGATTCGAAAGCGACGCCGGGCTTACCGGGGGCGGAATCATGGCTACCGGGGCTTACCCCGGCCGAGCAAGAACCCCCGACGAATTGCGGCAAGATATCGACCTCGCGTTCCGATTGATTCCCGGCCGACATCGCTTGAACTTGCACGCCAGTTATCGCGATTCGGGAGGCGACGTCGATCGAGACGCCATTGGGCCTGAACACTTCTCGGGTTGGATGGACTGGGCGGCGGAACGAAAGATCGGTATCGACTTCAATCCGACGTACTTTTCCCATCCGAAGGCGGCCGATGGGTTCACGCTTGCCCATCCCGACGAAGGGATTCGCCGTTTTTGGATCGAGCACGGGATTGCGTGCCGCAAAATCGGAGAGGCCTTCGGTAGGCGATTGGGTACGCCGTGCGTGACGAACGTTTGGATTCCGGACGGCTTCAAAGATACGCCCGTCGATCGGAAAACGCCGCGCCGCTTGCTGGCCGAATCGTTGGACGCGATCTTTGCCGAACCGATCGATCCGGCGTACAACCGAGACGCCGTCGAAAGCAAGTTGTTCGGCATCGGGTCCGAAAGCTACGTGGTCGGCTCGCATGAGTTCTATTTGGCGTACGCCGTGAGCCGCGAAAAACTACTCTGCCTTGATTCGGGACATTTTCATCCGACCGAGTCGATCGCCGACAAGATTCCTTCGGTCTTGCTGTTCTTGAAAGAAATCCTGCTGCACGTCAGCCGCGGCATTCGATGGGACAGCGACCACGTCGTGATCCTCTCCGATGAAACGAAGGCCATTGCCGAGCAGATCGTTCGCGGCGGATTCCTCGATCGCGTTCATATCGGTTTGGACTTCTTCGACGCCAGCATCAATCGGACGGCTGCTTGGGTCATCGGGATGCGGGCGATGCAAAAGGCGTTGCTGTCGGCCCTGTTGGAGCCGATCGACCGTTTGCGCGAATTGGAAGAAAACGGTGATTACACTGGGCGTTTGGCGATGCTGGAGGAGATCAAGGGGCTGCCTTGGCAGGCGGTGTGGGACGCCTTTTGCCTCCGGCAGGACGTGCCCGTCGGCGAGACGTGGTTGGACGAGGTTCGCGCCTACGAGCGCGAGGTGTTGAGCCGTCGCGGATGAGCGGCGGATTCGAGAGGGTAACTTGATGGCGCGATCCGTTCGTCGACTCGTGTGTCGGTGAACGCCCCCCGGACGCAGCCTGCCGTTTGTGGAATCATTCTTCTGAGGAGAAAACGTGCATGGCCGAGGTCGAGACTCTCGCTGAAAAGAAAAGCGTGTTCGAGCGTCTGGACGAGCTCAACGAGTTCGAGCGAACGCCGATTACCGACGATAAACTGCAAAGCGGACGCTATTTCGCCGGAATGTTTGCCGGAGAGCACGTGGCCGCAACGGAATTCGTCATCGGCGCGTTGTTCGTCATGTGGGGCGCGCGAACGGGGGACGTCATTTTCGGATTGCTGCTGGGCAATTTGTTTGCCGTGTTGTCGTGGACGCTGGTTTGTGCGCCCATCGCCGTGCAAACCCGCCTCACCTTGTACTGGTACTTGCGGCAGATCGCCGGACCGGCGGTGATGGTGATTTACAACGTGTGCAACGCCGTGTTGTACTGCGTACTCGCCGGTTGCATGATCACGGTGTCCGCCTCGGCGGTACGAATTCCGTTCAACATTCCCCCGCAGACCGGTTGGATACCGACCGATCCCTGGTTCGTGGTTGTCGTCATCGGGGTCGGTACCGTGGTCGTTCTATTAGCTATTTTAGGGTTCAAGAAACTCGCCCAGTTCGCCACGGTTTGCTCGCCCTGGATGCTCATGATGTTCGTCGCCGGGGCGTTGATGGCGTTGCCGCTTCTGGGGCATGTCGATTCGTGGGCATCTTTCAAAGAAGTGGCCGAGAAACAAATCTGGACCGGACCTCCGCCGGTCTATCAAACGTCGTCCGTCGAAGGCCATGAAGTGGTCGTCGAATTCGAAAACGTGCACGGCCGCTTGATCGTCGTCGGAGATGCGGTACAAGCCGTCGCGGACGACGAAGCCGACGCGATGGAATCGGGGCCGTCGATCAACGGCTTCAAGATCGCGGCCGTCGACAATCCGCAATCGGACGCCGATTTCGTGCCCGCGCAAGCGAAGATCGAGGGCGATCGCGTCATCGTGTGGTCCGACGACGTGGAGACGCCCAAGGTCGTTTCGTACACGCCTCCTGCGACTCCCGACGGACTGCTTTGTGACGAGCGCCGCGTGCCCGTCGCCGCCTTCGATTCGATCGTCGGCAATAAGTTCGAACACATTTCGTTCTGGCACATCGTCTTTTTCGCCTGGATCTGCAACCTGGCGATGCATCTCGGACTGTCGGATATGGCCTTGTTCCGGTACGCGAAGAAGTCGTGGTACGGCGTCTATTCGGCGTTCGGGATGTATCTGGGGCATTACGTCGCGTGGATTTGTGCGGGAATCATGGGGGCTGCCGCCGTGAAGCTGGGAAGCATTCCTCTGGCGTATCTCGACTCGGGACAAGTGGCGTATACCGTGTTGGGATGGTGCGGCGTGATCGCCGTCGTGATCGCCGGCTGGACGACCAGTAATCCGACGTTGTATCGGGCCGGATTGGCGCTTCAGGTGGTCACGCCCGGTTGGCCGCGGTGGCTGGTCACCTTGGCGGCCGGCGCCGTGACGACGGCCATCGCGTGTTTCCCGTTCGTCTTCCGACGCTTGCTCGACTTCGTGGGAATCTACGGCATTTTGCTGGTTCCGGTGGGAGCCATCGTCGTCGTCGAACACTGGGGATTTCCGTTGTTGGGTTGGCAACGCGGTTGGGCCGCGAAGCGCAACTTGACGCTGAACGTTCCGGCTCTGATCGCCTGGGTGACGGCGTTGGTGTTCGCCGTCGTGGCCTGGCAATCCGGGTGGATTCACCTGTTCTTCCTCGTGATTCCCGTGTGGCTATTGACCGCGGTCGTTTACATCGTCCTTGCCGGAATGTCCGGGGCTGCACGCAAAATCGAGGAAACGCAAGACGCGGGCGAAAACGTGCCCTCGACGGCGCAAACATCCGCGGGCGACGCGTCGACCGCGACCGGTTCCGAGCATTCGGCAACCAACGGTGCAGCACGCACGCCGCGCTTGGTGTTCGGAGCGGCGGCCCTCGTTTGCCTGCTGCTGAGTGTCGGTTTGCCGGCCGCCGTGTTTGCCCAGGCGTTGGAGGTCGAGACGGCCAAGACCGGCATGTTGGTCGTGGCCATTGCCTATTTCGTGACCGGGACGTTGTACATGCGGTATCGAGAACAACCGCAATCGTGATCGACGTCGCCGAAACACGGCACACGTGAAAACGCGAAAACCAGCAATACACGCTCGTAAACAGGAGAAACGTGATGCACGCAATCATCGTGCTGGTCGGATTGTTGCCGCAAGTTGCTGCGGTCGATAGCCCCATTCAGGCGGAAAACTTGCGGTGCGAGTACCGTGTCGATCCGTTGGGGATCGACGTGTTGCGCCCGCGACTGAGTTGGACGGTCAAGGACGATCGTCGCGGCGCCGTCCAAACGGCGTACCAGATCCTCGTTGCGTCGTCACGCGAGAAACTGGACGCCGGCGAAGCCGATCTCTGGGATTCGGGCAAAGTCGCCTCTTCAGAGATGAACCAGATCGAATACGCAGGCAAGCCGCTCGGCTCGCGAATGGAATGCTATTGGAAAGTGCGGCTTTGGGATGCCGAGGGGAAATGCGGAGCGTACAGCGAGCCGGCAAAATGGACGATGGGGTTGTTGCGTCCCGGAGACTTTCAGGCCCAATGGGTGGGCGTCGACGGGCCGATGCTGCATCCGGCGATGGGTCGGCCGCTCGATTTCGACGGTTGCCGATGGGTGTGGTACGCCGAGAAGTCGGGCGACGCGCAAACGAAAGTGCCCGCCGGAAAACGCTTTTTCCGCGGGTACGTGAGCATTCCCGACGACGGTCGCCGCATTCTTCGCGCGAGGTTTCTCGTCTCCGCCGACGATGCGTTTGAAATGACGATCAACGGCAGACCGGCCGGTCGTGGCAGTGCTTGGAATGCACCGCAGGTCGCCGAAGCGACGCATCGGTTGCATCCCGGCAAGAATCTCGTGTCGGTGATGGTAACCAACGGTAGCGAGTCGCCTGCCGGATTGATCGGAAAGCTCGTCGTCGATTTCGATCGCGGCGAATCGTTCACGGCGATAATCGACGAGTCGTGGCGGGCGTCCAATCGAGCCGAAGCCGGTTGGAATCAGCCCGGTTTCGACGATAGCGCTTGGCCGCACGTGAAAACGGTTGCCGAATACGGTGCACGGCCGTGGGGAACGTTGAATACGGAAGGGCTCGACAATCTGGCTTGTCCGCTCTTTCGCAAGGAGTTCATCGCGCCCGAACGCGTTCGGCGGGCGACGCTGTACGTGTCGGCCTTGGGAAACTACGACGTCGAAATCAACGGGAAAAGGGTTGCCGATCACTACTTTTCGCCCGGTTGGACCGACTACAACAAGCGGGTGTACTACGATACGTACGACGTGACGGAACTGGTCGACTCGGGAAACCCCAACGCTGTCGGTGTTACGCTTGCCGCGGGATGGTACGCCGGGGCCATCGGCTGGAAAAGCGAACGGTTCCATTACGGAAAAGATCCCAAATTCTGGCTTCAGCTCGAGCTGGAAACCGCAGACGGCTCGCGTCGAACGATCGTCAGCGACGAAACGTGGAAGACCACCTTCGGGCCGATCCTGGAAGGCGAGTTTTTGGCCGGTGAAACGTACGATGCCCGTCTCGAGATTCCCGGATGGTCGAAGCCCGGTTTGGACGATGCCGGGTGGGATCACGTGAAAGTAACGCCTAGCGTTTCGGCCCAATTGCAGGCCCAACCGGGCGTGCCGGTGATTCAAACGGGAACGCTTCGTCCGAAGGCGATAACCGAGCCGAAGCCGGGCGTGTTCGTGTTCGATATGGGGCAAAACTTTGCCGGATTCGTGCGGTTGAAGGTGTCGGGCCCGAAAGGGACTCGCGTCGTCATGCGCTTTGCCGAACGCCTCAACGACGACGGCACGATTTACACCACGAATCTGCGCGGCGCGAGAGCGACCGACACGTACATTCTCAAAGGCGAAGGCGAAGAAGTTTGGCAACCGCGATTTACGTTCCACGGTTTCCAATACGTCGAGTTGACCGGTTTTCCCGGAACGCCGACGGAGGACACGATCACCGGTATCGCGATCAACTCCGATACCCCGTTGGTCGGCAGCTTTGCTTGTTCGAATGAGATGGTGAACAAGCTGTACAGCAACATCGTGTGGACGCAGCGAGCGAACTTCATCTCGGTGCCTACCGACTGCCCGCAACGCGATGAACGTTTGGGCTGGATGGGCGATGCGCAAGTGTTCATCCGCGCGGCGACGTACAACGCCGATGTTGCGGCGTTTTTCACGAAGTGGCTCGTCGATGTCGAAGATGCACAAACCGAGGAAGGTGCCTTCACCGACGTGTCGCCTCGCGTCGTCGCGATGGGAAGCGGCACGGCCGCATGGGCCGATGCCGGAGTGATCTGCCCGTGGACGATTTACGAGGTCTACGGCGACAAACGCGTTTTGGCCAAACATCTGGACGCGATGGAGCGCTGGATCGCTTATTGCGAATCGCACAGCACGAATTTGTTGCGTCCGGCCCAGGGGTACGGTGATTGGCTCTCGGTCAATGCCGACACTCCCAAGGACGTGTTGGCGACCGCCTATTTCGCCTACAGTACGTATCTGACGGCAAAGGCGGCCGAAGCCTTGGGCCTGCAAGACAAGGCCGAAAAATACATGGACTTGTTCCGCCGCATTAAGCAGGCCTTCAACGAGGCGTACGTTGACGAGGACGGGCGAATCAAGGGGAACACGCAAACATGCTACGTGTTGGCCTTGTGGTTCGATCTGTTGCCCGACGAGTTGCGTCCGAAGGCGGCTGAGTATCTCGTGGAAGACATTCGTTCCCGCGATTGGCATTTGTCGACCGGTTTCGTTGGTACGTCGGTGTTGATGCCGACGCTTTCGGCGACGGGCAACACCGATGTTGCGTATCGGTTGTTGCTGAACGATACGTATCCTTCGTGGGGCTATTCCATCAAGTACGGTGCGACCTCGATTTGGGAACGTTGGGACGGCTGGACGGCCGAAAAGGGATTTCAGAATCCCGGCATGAACTCGTTCGCCCATTACTCGTTCGGGGCCGTCGCCCGCTGGATGTTTCAATCGGCCGCGGGAATCGACACCGACGGTCCGGGATTCCGCAAGATCGTGATTCGGCCACAACTCGGTCCGGGCATCGATTGGGTCGACGCCTCGTACGGTTCGATCTGCGGTAAAATCGCCAGTCGCTGGGAGAAGTCCGACGACGGCGTCGAGTTGACGGTTAGCGTCCCGCCGAACACCGTGGCGACCGTCTGTGTGCCGACGGACGATCCTTCGAGCGTCACCGAGGGTGGTGTGGCGGCCGACCAAGCCGAAGG
>CAYVVR010000001.1:14640-18500 GCA_964454655.1 uncultured Planctomycetaceae bacterium
AACTCGGGTACGCCGTCTATCGCGTAGGCAGCGGCACGTACCGCTTCCGGGCCAAGTAGGATTTCCGGATCGGTTGCTTCCAACGAAAAGAACCAGGGCCGACCGTTCTGTTGAAGAAGGTCGGCCCGTTCTGCGCGCGGTGGATGGCGGGAGACCGCAAGTTTGTCGGACGGTGCCGCTTGGGTTGGTGTTGCGAAAAGCGATTGCACGGTAAGATGACGGCTGGTAGTGCGACGCGATTCGGTCGGATGGTCGGCACGCTCGCAATCATTCGAAGCGAACGAGAGGACACGGCGACATGGGAATTCGCATCGGATTCATCGGCGCGGGGCGGATGGCCCAGGCTTTGGCGGGAGGGATGATCGGCAGCAAGATCATTCAGCCCGAAAACGTAAAGGCCTCGGATCCTTCGGCCGCCGCCCGCGAGGCGTTTCAGAAAGCAACCGGTGCCGCGGCGCTCGACGACAACGAGGCCGTTGTCGGCGAATCGGACGTGGTGTTTCTAGCCGTCAAGCCGCAGCAACTGGCCTCTGCACTCGAGCCGGTCCGAGACCGATTCGACGAGAAGAAGCTCGTCGTCAGCATTGCTGCCGGGGTGAGGCTCGGGAAGTTGACGGAGTGGACGGGGGGACGCTGTCGTCTGGTTCGCGTGATGCCCAATACGCCCTGTTTGGTCGGCCAGGGGGCGTCGGCTTATTGTCTTGGGCCGCACGCGACCGACGAAGACGGTGATTTGGTCGAACGGCTGCTCAAGGCCGTCGGATGTGTCGTGCGCGTGGACGAAAAACAGATGGACGCCGTCACCGGACTTTCCGGATCCGGGCCGGCCTTCGTGTACGTCATGATCGAGGCCTTGGCCGACGCGGGGGTTCGAGTCGGCCTGCCGCGTGCCGTGGCGCTTACACTGGCGGCTCAAACCGTCAAAGGGGCCGCCGAAATGGTGCTCGAAACCGGAGAACATCCCGGCGCCTTGAAAGATGCCGTGGCGAGCCCGGGAGGCACCACGATCGCGGGGTTGCACGCCCTGGAACTGTGCGGGGTGCGGGCGGCCTTCTACGAGGCGGTATCGGCTGCGGCCGAGCGTTCTGCCGAATTGGGCGGCTGAATCGCCTTGCGGGTCGGAATGCCCCGGAACGCCGAGAGGGCAGGGCGGGGGAGTGTTTCCCAAGCACACCCGGCGGTAAAATAAGCCGAGATCGATCGAAAGCCCGATCCGAGCGAACCGCGTCTGCTCTTTTTCGGAGTGCCCTGGGCATGTCGTTGTTTCAAAATCCCGAGTATTGCTGGCGGGAGACGTTCTTGGTGTTCTTCGATGCCGAGAATCGGCCGTCGGCCCACGAGATTGAAGCGGCGATGGAGAGCCTGGGAGCCCGCTATGTCCTGACCAATGTGACGGCGACCGACGACGGTTTGTTCGACTCGGCCACGTTGTTGGCCCCCGACGATTTCGCCGCCATGGATATCTGCTACGTCGAAGATGACGACGTGCCGGAGCAGGCGCAGGAAACGATCGAAGAGCTGCAACGCGGCGACAAAGATGCGCTCGCCCCGGAGCAAGCGGCCAAGATTCGTAACGCGACGGCGAGGATCGACGTCCTCCACTTCGAACAAGTGGGAACGACGCGGGACGATTTGGACGACGAAGGCGACATGTTCGACCCCAGTGCCCTGATTTCGGTCTTGGAAACCCTCGCTCGCCTGACGCAAGGGGTGGCCGTCGATCCGCAATCGGGAACGGTCGTGTGAATGCCTCGACGTTCAGAGGGCATTCGGGATACGTTCATGGGTGGTGATGAAGTGACCGGGGCGTCGATCGCCCGGGTACGTGAACAGAAAAGACGAGTGATTGCAATCGATGCTGGCAAAAGACATCAAACGCGGTGCGATCGTCGACTACAACGGTGCCCCCTGCATGATCGAGTCGATTACCGTTCAGACGCCTTCCGCTCGCGGAGCGGCCACGTTGTACAAGTACCGGGCCCGAAATCTGTTGACCAAGCAGAAAGTCGACATCGTCCTCAAGGGAACCGAGGGCCTGGATGAGGCCGATTTCGAGCGTCGCGCGGTGACGTACATGTATGCGGACGGCACGCATGTCCACTTTCTCGACTCGCAGAACTACGAGCAATATTCGCTTGCGATCGACGATGTCGAAGAGGAACTCAAGTTTCTGAAAGAGGGCCTCGAAGGGCTTTTTGTGCTCATCTATCAAGAGCAAGCCGTAGGAATCCAGTTGCCGTTGGTGGTCGAGTTGGAGGTCGTCGAGTGCGATCCCTACGTCAAAGGGAACTCGGCAACCAGCCGCACGAAGCCCGCCAAGCTCGAAACCGGCGCCGTCATCCAAGTGCCCGAGTATCTCTCGCAGGGGGAAATCGTCAAAGTCGACACGCGCACCGGCGAATTCATCTCGCGGGCATAGACGTTCGGCAACACCCGTGTTGCCGAATGACCTGGTTGCCGTTTTTCGACGTCATTCGTCGGGCGTCACGGTTTCGACGCGGCTGGTGAGCCGTCCACGCGCAACACGCGTGTGAATGCGATCACCAGGCGTCAGCTCAGAGGCGTCGCGCACGCTACGGCCGTCTTGCGTGGTCGTGATGCTGTAGCCTCGCTCGAGCACGCCCAATGGGCTTAGGGATTCGAGCTTGCCGGCCAAACGTGCCACGTGTTCGCCGTCGCGGCGTACTCTTTCGGCAATCGCCCGGTTCAGTCTGGTTTCCCAGTCGTCGAGTGTTTGCCGCCGCACGTCGAGCATTTCCCACGGATGTCGGAACACACGGTGCCGAGCCAGCATTTCCAGTCGGTTCCGAAGCGACGCGGCTTGTTGGGTAAGCGTCGATTTCAATCGATGTTCGTACTCTCGCAGGCGAACAAGCAGGTCGTCGCGTGATGGGGAGATGCGTTCGCCCGCTTCGGTGGGAGTCAACGCCCGCAAATCGGCGGCCAGATCGCACAGGGTAACGTCGATTTCGTGACCGACGGCCGAGACGACCGGCAACTCGGACGTCGCGACCGCCCGGCAGACGGCTTCTTCGTTGAACGACCACAGGTCCTCGAGACTTCCACCGCCGCGAGTCACGACGATCAAGTCGAACCGTTCTCGCCAGCGGTTGGCGGCACGAATCGCTTCGACGATTTCACCGGCCGCTTCATCGCCTTGCACACGTACCGGAAAAATCGTCACGTTCAGGTCGGGGCGTCGCCGTCGAACCACCTGAAGGAAATCGTGGATCGCAGCACCCGACGGGCTGGTGACCACGGCAACGTGTCGCGGATAGAACGGTAACGGACGTTTTCGTTCGGGCGCGAAAAGGCCTTCTTTGGCCAGTTTGTCCCGCAGTTGGCGGAACGCCAGTTCCAACGCCCCGAGACCTTCGGGTTGGATCTGTTCGACGACGAGTTGATACTTGCCGTGCGGCGGATAGACGTTGAGACGTCCGCGGCAGACGACGGCCAAACCGTCTTGAAGCTCGAATTTCACCCTTGCGGCCGTGCTTCGCCACATGACCGCGGGTAACTGCGCGTCGGCATCTTTCAACGAAAAATAGCAATGCCCCGATCGAGGCCGAGAAAGATTCGAGATTTCGCCGGCGACCCAAATCTCCGGAAAGGTTTCCTCCAGCACGAACTTGATGGCCCGTGTGACCTGAGAGACGGTCAGAATACGCGGTCGGCCTGCCTCGTCGGTTGGAAAGCCGGCGTTCATCCAGTTTCTCCCTTCAGGTTGCGTCGTGCCGGGGAAGGGGCGGGCTCAGGCCCGGAAACCGGATCGTCGGCTACAACGCGAAATCGTCGACTGCCCATTGCCGATTCGCCGCGAACGTCGAACGCATCGTCGGAAACAGCCCGGTGTTCGGGAC
>CAYVVR010000001.1:18510-28133 GCA_964454655.1 uncultured Planctomycetaceae bacterium
ACGTACGGCGGCATGGCTTCGAAAGAGCGGCTGACTACCCGGAAGTCGCCCGCCGACCGCCCAATTTTCCGCCGCGGTGGTCAATCGGCACAAAAGCGATTCGACACGCCGCCGGTGCATTTCGATCTGCTTGCGGTCGAGTGAAGGCGGAATGAAAATCGGCGGACCGACCACCGCCCGAGCGCGTGAAAAAGGACGAGGTAGGGCGAATCGATCCCAGGTGGGCAATCGCCAAGGCCGATCGTAGCCGAAGCCCATCAGCACCAAGGGCATGCCCAACCGCGACGCCAGATAGATCGGTCCGGCCGCCAAGCGGCGTCGTGGGCCTCGGGGCCCGTCGGGCGTGATCGTCAGGTGTTGTCCCTGTTCGTGCATCAGTTGCCGCAATGCGGCCACGCCGCCGCGATTTGAGGATCCGCGAACGAATCGAAAGCCCATCATCTCGGCGACGTACGACAGAATGTCGGCATCACGATGACGCGATAGCAGCATGGTCAAATGGCAGTGTCCCCGAAGATAGAGGGGAAACAAGATGTACTCGTGCCAGAACAGGTACAACTTGGCCGTCGTGCAGTCTTCGTAGACGGGGTCGATCGAGCGATCGTAGTAATACGCGCGGTAATCGAGTGTGCCCATCCAAAGGCGAACGAGCGTCGTGGCGGTCAAGCCTGCAAATCCGTTGAGGATGGATCGGTTCCGTCCCATGCCGCCTTCGTCTCCGTTTCCCGACCGACCGGGAGAAGATGTGCGGTTCTATTCGGGCCACTCGCCGGTGAAGACCTCGACGGCGGGGCCGGTCATGAAGACATGGTTGTTTTCCGCCCATTCGATTTCGAGATCGCCGCCGAGCAAGTGCACGGTCACGCGGCGATTCGTCTTTCCCGTCAAAACGCCCGCTACGCCCACGGCGCTGGCTCCGGTACCGCACGCCAAGGTTTCTCCCGACCCCCGTTCCCACACGCGCATCTTGACTTCCGTCGGTGAAAGGACTTCGACGAACTCGGTGTTGATCCGCTGGGGAAAAGCCGGATGCCGTTCGATTTGCGGACCGACGGTATGAACCAGTTCGTCGGTTGCCTGATCGACGAAGATGATGCAATGCGGATTGCCCATCGAGACGCACGTTACCCGGTAGTTCGCCGAAGGGGTGCTGTCGAGGGAGAGTTGCGCATCGACCACCGGCGAGCCGGGAAGCGTGGTCGGGATTTGAGCGGCGTCCAAGATCGGCTCGCCCATATCGACCCGCACGCGTTCGACGAGGTCGTCTCTCAACTCGAGGTGCAGCGTCAACACGCCGCGTCCCGTCTCGATGTGCAGAGGATTCTTTTTCGCGATTCCATGGTCGTATACGTATTTGGCGACGCAACGCACCCCGTTACCGCACATTTCGGCTTCCGAGCCGTCGGCGTTGAAAATGCGCATCTTTGCGTCGGCCGTCGTGGAGGGCTCGATCAGAATCAAGCCGTCGCCTCCGACTCCGAAATGGCGGTCGGAAATGATCGGTGCCAGTTCGGCAGGGGCGGTAGGCAATGTTTCGGCAAAGCAATCGACGTATACGTAGTCGTTGCCGGCACCCTGCATCTTGGTGAATCGCATCGGTGTTTTTCCGCTGTTGAAATCTTGCATTCGACAAGCGGACGAACCGCTTGAGTCCTCGCGGGAGAATAGCTGAATCCTTCCTGTTCCGCAATTTCCCCATTCTAAAGGGGGTGTGGAAAAGCAACAAGCTGCGCGGAACGGCGCAGGATACGCCGCCGGGATCGCGTTTCGCGGGCTGTTTCCAACAAAGCGTCAGCCGCACAAATCGAGCAGGTTTCCCGCTTGGCCGGAAGCGTCTTTTCCGCGAGGCATTTCGGTTTCTTCCGATTCGTCCTTGGGCGATTGAGTGGTGTCTTCCCAGATGCGGCGACCGTCGGCGTCGCGTTCTGCGGTTTCGTGGTCTTCACCGTCGGTTTCTCCGACACCGGCGGCGGCCTCGGCCTCACGCTCCATTTGGGTTTGCCGATCTTGCTTGGCGCCGTCAGTTTTCGCGCGATCGGTTTCACTTCCCGCACTTTGGGCGAAGGGTGTACCGGCAGCTCCGGCAGCGAGCGGATTGAGCGGTCCGATGCTCACGGTTCCACCTCCTTTCGATTCGGGCGGTCGTTTCGTCTGGTCGGACGGGACCGGCGAAATGCCGCCGCGGCACCCGGGCAAGCACGTTCATTGCAGGGTGTCGAAGGGGCCGTGTGCTTGCGCAATCTGGAATTGCGACATGAATTTAAGTCGTCGAGAGAGCTTGGTGCTCGGCCGTCTCAAAATCGCGGGGGAGGTCCAAGACGCGGTCGCTGCGTCGTGGTCGCACTCCCTTGAAGCATCTGTAGGGCCTGGTTCACACCGGGAAACGCCTCTCGTCGTACCAACGGATTCTGCAACGTTCCGCCGACGCGTACAAGGACGATTTGCTCACTGGCTCCGCGGAACAGCTCCCGCACGATCGGAATCTGTACCTCGTTTCGTCCCAGCATCGACCGAAACGTAAGACGCACATTGCCTTCTCGATCGACCTCGCCACCTCCGAGTAAGCTGATGGCATCCCCTCGAAAGTTTAGCTCGTCCAAATAGATGTGGCTGCCTGCCAGACGGAATTTGGCGTCGGCCTCGCTGAAGGCGGTTCGATCGACCTCTTGAACGCTCAGAATCTTGAGTAATGCGATCATCAATGGCAGTTCGTAGATGTCGGCATTTTTCAGTTGGAAATTGCCGTAACCGCTCATGCCCGCGATGCCTCGGCCGGTGCCTTGCAGACTGACGGCAACCGACAATTGGCCCTTGAGTTGGTTGGGGGTGCGGAATGCTTCGCGGACGGTGCGGGCAAGGTCTGCCTGTTCGAGGGAAAGCGTCAACGCGTATCGCAACGGATCGCTGAAGAGAACCTGGCCTGCCGCGTACAATGTTCCTCCTAAAGCCGTAGCTTGGACGGGCGAAGGATGGGACGGCATCTCCGGAACGCGGCCGTTTCCTGCCGGGCCGACACTGGGATCGACTTCGTATCCGAAAAGAATGCGGTCGTCGAGAAGCCGGAACGGGCCCCGTACTTGCGTCAGTTGGATGCCGTCGTAGGTGGCCGAATCGAGCGACAAGATACCGTCGCTTACCAATCCTTCGGGCCCCCAGCCGCCGATCAACCGGATCGTGCCGTTGACGTTCTCGAACAATACACCGCAGTCCATGGTGGCCTGGACGAGTGCCGCCTCGATATCCCAGTCGTAACGGCAGGGAACGTTTCGATCGGTGCCGCGCGCCATGGAGAATCGGCCTCGCACGTTGATCGGTTGTTTGAGCTGAAGTTGCTCGAACGCCGCCGCGGCACGTTCGGGCAGCGCGTTCAACAGCGATCGATCGATGCGAAAATCATCGAGCCATAGGTTGTCGAACGTGAGTTCCCAGTCGCCTGCCGGGGTAAAACGACATTGGGCCGAGGCTTCGAGCACGGTGTCGCCATGTTCGGCTCGAAGCTTCGGCATGGAAACCTGACCTTGGCGATATTGCAGCTCACCTTGAATGGCGTCGAAACGATATGGGAAATAGACCGGTTCGATCGACACCGTCTTTTCCACCGGCTTGGCGCGAAAGGTCACGAGGGCTTGCGGCCAGCCCGTCTGATAACGCACGAGAGCATCCAAGTCGACCGCCCCTTGCGGTCGCAAGTCATTCCACAATTGCCGTGTCGGTTCGCCGGGAAGGGCGTCTCGCAGTTCGGCGTCGAGGGGAAGCCCTTGCCCCTGGACCCGCAGATCCAACACCCATACACCCGACGTTTGTTGTTGCAAGGAACCGGAAGCCGTGATCCGGCCGGTGTCGTTGCTGCCGGACAAATTGAGAAACCGCCACGCGTCGTTTTCCATCACGAGCTTGCCGGTGATTCCGCCGATCGGATACGGAAAGCGATCATACCGTACCGAGCACCGACGGAGATCGACTTCCAGGTATTTCGCGGGCGGTTGTCCCGGGGCCGAGGTCGTGAGCCTTAAAGTACAATCGAAAGATCCTTGCGGGTGGAGCGAGCGAACGACGCTTTGGGCCGTCGGGCTTGGAATGGCGGCCGTGATCTGTTCGTCGAGGACGATGTTTTTACCGACGACCGTGAGGCTTCCGTACGGGCCGGTGAGCGGATCGAGAATCGTACCGGTGATGTGGACGGGCCGACCGCCCGCCGCCTGCGCGTGAAGATCGATGACCAATCGGTTGCCTTGGAGAAACAAGGTTCCCGACGCGTGGGAAAGCCGATAGGGGATGCGATAGTACGTGAACGCCGTATCGAGCGATTCCAATCGCGCCGACAATTCCGGCGTTTCGCCGAGCGTATTCATGTGGAGATCGAGGTTGACCAGGCCCTCCGGACGAAATTTCTCCCACACCTGCGAAAGGTCGCCGGGAAAAAGGGCCAGCCACTGAGGGTGCAAAGCCACATTGCGGGCGGACGCGTCGATCAAGAAACCGTTTCGCAAGTCGTATCCCGGAACGACCATTTGGCGGATGTGAACGGTAGCCCGGCTTCCTTCGGCCGAAAGGTCTTCGACTCGTAGTTGCGAATTGTCGCACTGGAAGCGAGCCCGGATGTCGGTCAACGGGTGCGGCAGTCGAGGATCGTCGATACGGCCGCGGGCGATTTGACCCGACACGTCGAATCGCACGCGGGGGTTCGCTTCGCCATCGAACGACATTCGAAATCCACACACGATTTGGGCCCGGAGCGTGCCCAGCATCGCCAATTTTGCCGCCCAGGCCGACGGCAATGCCGCCCGCGACTCGGGGGAAAGCTCGAAGCCCTCGATCGATCCGCCCACGAATCCTCGCCAAGACTTCGGATCGATGCTCCCTTCGATGGTGATGCGGTTGGCAAAATCGCCGGTGCAACTGCCCGTGATTCGCCGAATTTCGTGATCCGACGCATCTTGTTCAGGATCGAACTGCAAGTCGATATCGCGCAACGTCAGCGAGCCTCGCGGCCGACTTGCATCGACGATTTCGACCGTGCCGTTTTCGACGCGAATAGGGATCGGCTTGTTGCCTAGCTTCGGTAGCGGCAACAGTTTCGAAAGGTTCCACGTTTCGTCGGGATACACGACCGCCCGCAATCGCGGATGTTCAAGGACGACGGCGTCGGCCTGGAATCGTCCGGTCAACAACTCGTCGAGCGTTCCCGACGACGGCAAGTCGACCCGCTCGACTTCTAAGATCGGCGGTTCATCGGGCGAAGCGGTAAGCGGACGAATGACGAGTCCGTGCAGCGAAATACCTTCGCCGGGCTGATACTGCGCCGAGCGGATGGAAACCTCCATGTCGCGATAATGCGCTGCGAACAGGAGTTCGGCGTGCGAGCAGATAACGTCGTCCAGCCGGTTGTACGAGTACGCGAGCGCAACGACGATCCCACCCAGGACCGCCAACAGGCCCCATTTCAGGAAGGACCAGGTGATCTTGAATAGCCCGCGGGTCGATATCACGTTCAACCGTCCGTGGTTTGGCGTTGTTTGCTGTCGACGTACTCGTCGGTGTTGAATCCTACGATTGTGGAGTCCTTTCCGCCGTCGATGTTTCGCGTCGCACGCGTGAATTTCGCAGACGCCTTAAGCCGGATGTTACCACCGTTGCCGAGAACACCACAAGTAGCGGCATCACGGGTTGGCGGTACCGGATCGAGCCGACGAACACGCAATGTAGCAGAGCAAAATACACGGCCGGATACCACACCACGTGATACGCAAAGCCGTGTTTCATCGTTCGCACAACGCCCCAGATGCCGGTGATCATCACGAACGAATACGATAACGCGATCATTGCCGCAGGGACGGGGCGACGCAGAGCCGGCAAATTCGGCACCGGCGTCCACGTGCGGAGGAATTTCCGGATTGCCAGTCGCATCGCCTCGTGGGGGTGTTCTCGAAGCCATGTGATCGCCGCACGTTTCGTCTCGCGGTCGACGGCCAGTTCGATTTCCACGTCGTCGGCCTCGGGCATGTGGGCCACGACGTTGCGAATCACGGATTCGGTGAAATCCATGCAACTTGAGCCGTCGGCCTCGGGGTTGAACGCGTCGTACAGGCTCGGGCCGACTTGAAGCGTCGTGGGCACGAATCGGCCGCACACACGATAGTTGCGAATCCACCACGGGCACATGACCACCGCCGTGGTCGCAGCCGCGGCGGCACAGATCAGCAACGCGCGACGTCGATCGTGCGAGAAAATAACACCCAGTATTGCCGCAAACGGGAGAAAGAGCAGAAAGCTCGGGCGGATCAACGTCGCTGCGCCTGCGAGGACGCCGCCGGCGGCGCCGAACTTAACCGCGGAAGCATGGGATTTGCTCATCGCGGCAGTTGCCAAAAGCCCCACGCAGAACACCAAACAGGCAGCGAAGGGGGCTTCGGCGAGAATCAGCGTACTGGTGAAGATGCTTCCCGGGTACACGGCACAGAGTCCGGCGGCCGCCAAGGCCGTTCGGTGATCGAACAATCGCCCGGAAAGCCAAGCGACGCCGGCGACCGTCAACGTGCCGAAACAGACGCTCACCAAGCGAGCCGCCATCGTCGGCATGTCGCGACCGGCAACCAGCATAGCAGGTGCGAGTAACAGAGGGTAACCCGGCGTGCGAAAAATGCTGCCGAAACGCCCGTAGCGATAAGGTTCACACGCGGCGATCCGACCGGCGAGGACCCAGTAGCTTTCGCTGTCGCCGAAGAAGAACCGCCCTTCGCATTGGTGATCCCACCACACGGCGGCAGCGAGCCGAATGCCGAATGCGAAGAACAAGATCAGGATCAGCCATCGGCGTCCTGTCCGATGCATCTCCAGCTCCTGCCTGAGGGCTTCAAGGGAACGACTCGCTCGCGTGCTTGCTCGCTTGCCGAGAGGACCGAATCAAGCGTCCGTGCGAAAAGGGGCTACGGTCGGCGCAACTTCCGAAACAGTATGGTACTTCGGGCAGTCGAGGCGGGTCAATGCGAGAATCGATGTCGCGATTGGTGCCTCCCGGCGACGGTTCGGGGGTAACTGGGGAAGCGGCATCCAGCCGACCGTGTTGCTGAAAAGAAGATAGGGACAAGTGGGTAAGGCGGGCAAGGTGGGTGGTGTGTGTCGAGTTGTGTCGGAAATCGTCCGGCGATTGTCGGTTGCGGCGGGGTGTAGTGTGGACTTCCGTTGTGGGGTTATTATACTCAGTCGAGATCATCGGCGGTGTCTGCACTGAAAGCAGTGCCGGCATTGGGAACGCGGCAAGGCGTAGGGCGAAGATGGCTGTCGCCCGAGGTCCCGAAAAAACCAGGAGGTTTGAGTCTATGGCAACGAATCTTCCCGACTACGTGGCTGCGGCGAAGCCGGTTCCTCTCGACCAGCGAACGCCGTGGTACAAGAGTACGGCACCGACGTACGCCGGTATCATGTTGTGGTTCGTGTTTTGGCAACAGGTGCCTGCCTTGGACGGCTCGATCGTCGGTGGGGGCTTGGCCGCGGGCTTGGGCGTTGCGATCGGCTCGCTGATCGTGGCGGCGTTGATTTGCCATTACCTGTTTTATCTCGTGCCCGGCAAGCTCGGCGTGAAAACCGGCCTTCCTCTGTACATCGTCGGAACGTCGACCTACGGTGTCATCGGCGGATTCATTTTGCCCGGCTTTTTGATGGGCTGCCTGCAATTCGGATGGTTGAGCGTCAACGCCTATTTCACGACGGGCCTGTTGTGTAAACCCTTCGGGATCGGCGCCGGATCGCCCGGTTTCTGGGCGGTCGCCGTGGCGTTCATCATCTTGGCGACCGTGCTGGGGATCGCCGGGATTCAATACGTGGCGAAGGTCGCCACCTATCTTCCGCTACTTCCCCTGGCGGTATTGATCATTTTGACCGTGCTGACGATCGGCGGCGTCGGCAAATTCGATGCGAAGCAGTTCGTGGCCGACGCTGCGGCTCCTCCCGCTGCGTCCGAGAACGACGAGGCCGAGGATGATGCGGCGGCCGCATCGGCAGAGGCGGATGAGGCCGACGACGAAGCGGCCGAAACCGAGGAAGCTGCCGAGAGCGACGATGCCGAAGAGGCTGCCGAGGCGGAAACCGAAGCGTCCGAAGAGGATGCCGCAGTCGCGGAAGAGACCGACGACGCCGAAGATGCCGAAAACGAAGCGGCAGCCGCCGACAATAAGTCGAAGCCCGGTACGCCGCTCAACGTGTTGTTGGTCATGTGCACGGTGGTCGTCGGCTTCTTTGCCACGGCCGGAGCGGCCGGCGTCGACTTCGGGATGGGCAACCGCGACGAAAAGGACGTCCAGTTGGGCGGTCTGGTCGGGATTGCCGGGGCGATCGTGCTGACAGGCGTGTTGTCGCTGCTCATTGTCGCCGGTGCGTATGGGCTTGGATACATGAAAGACGGCGTCATTCTTCTCACGCCCGACGTCATGGACAAGATTCCCGCCCTCGGCGAGAAGGGATCGGGCGTACTGTGGTATCTGTTGGCGATTGCCGCCTTCCCGCCCGCCTGTTTCTCGAGCTTCATCGCGGCGAACAGCTTCAAGACGACCTTGCCGAAGGTCAACCCGTTCGTATCGTGCGGTATCGGTGCGGCGGTCGCCGCCGTGTTGGTGATCACCGGCGCAGCCGGGAATGCCGCCGGCGTGTTCACCGTGATCGGGGCCTCCTTCGGTCCGGTTTGTGGTGCGATGGCCGCCGATTACCTGCTTGCCGGACGGAAATGGGCCGGTCCGCGAGCGGGAATCAATCCCGCCGGGTGGGTTTCCTGGGCCGTCGGGTTCGTGGTCGGTGGTATCGACCTGATTTTGGGAACGTCCTACATTCCTTGCCCGCCGGTCTCGGCCTTCATCGTCGGGTTTGTCCTCTACTTCATCTTGGCTAAGGCCGGCTTGGAAAGTGCCGTTCTGGAGATGCCGCAAGCCGACACCGGCGAAGGAGAATCCGCCGAGAGCTGATCTTTGGGCGTTTGAGTAAACGCCGTTGTGAATGAACCTGATCGACGCCCGCGTCGAAGCCGAATCGGTTTCGCTCGGGCGTCGCCTATTTCTTGGTCGACTCACAAAAAGCGGATGCGGGAATCAAGTGGCGTGCTCAGGCGTCGGACGACGCGTGATGACGATCACGTCCCCGTCGCGACGCACGTCGACCTCGCCGGGCAGTGTCAACAAACCTCGGTTTCGAGTAGGGGGTTCGGCAGCTTCCTGCATGGCGATTTCGAGTCGGTGCCAGTGCCGGGCCGACATGTCGCGAAGCGGCCAGCCTTGTTCCACCCAAATGGCGTGGAGCCATTCGCGCACCACTGGGCTCGGAACCGAACGCAGCCGCGACGGATCGACGACCACGCGACCGCGGGTTTTGCTCCGCAGCGCAAGTCGGTCGACTTGTTCGACGGCAAAGCGGCGAATTTCGAACTGTTCCTGCGCCGATCGGGCGAGTCGCGTGATGGCGTGGTCGCAAGCGGAATTGAAGCGACGTCGCAGCAACGGCAAGAGACGATGTCGGATGCGATTGCGGGTATAGCGCAGGTCGTGGTTCGTCCGATCTTCCCGGAACGGTTGTTCGATCGCGGCCAGGTAGGCACGCAATTCCGCCCGCGTGATTTCCAATAGCGGTCGAATAAGTAC
>CAYVVR010000002.1:0-6271 GCA_964454655.1 uncultured Planctomycetaceae bacterium
ATAAAAGGGAAGGGAAACATAAAAAATGGCAATTCAAGCGATAACGTTTTCCCTTTTCGGCGGCCTTCTCGACCCGCAAACTTTGCTCATTCCCCCGAGACACCAGAAGCAATCATCAGAGCAGGCATCTTTCAACGGCCGTTATCAACCGTTTCACCATGATCTCGCTCGGAATGAGTCGGTGTCGTTGCGGTGCGATGCGTCTCCTCTTTTGGACAATCACGTCGTTTGTCGGCAAACCTGCCGGATCGAACGATGGCCCGTCCTCATGACCCAGCAACGCATATGAAAACAGCCCGCGTGCCAGAGCACGGGGCTGGTCGATCATCTTACGTATTGTCGGGCAGTCGTTTTCCGATCGTTCGGGACGTTGATGCACAAGTCCTTCGATTGTGACTCTCGTCTCGGTCGGACGACTGGACGCTGCATGGTGCTAATCGCCGATTGCGATGAACAATCGCGGCTTGACAAGGATGAACGTCCGGATGCCGCAAACACGGACGCGGCAGTCATTGGGGCGAAGGTACCCGCTCCCAACCACACATTCATTATATTCGGCCGAAAGCGGGATGCAACATGCATCAATAGTGTTTTCACCCGCCCCTTTTTGCGGTATTACACCGCTCGTCCACCGCGCCGCCGAGGATGCGAGGGCGCCCGTGTTCGCGGCGGATCAGCGCATCGAATCGGACCGACGACCGCCCAGCGACATTTCGCGACGCGATTCCCGAGCGAGCATATGCGGACGTTTGATCGGTTCGCCCACCTGCGTCGCTGCGCACGTCGCTTCGACGTCGCACCACGAATAACCGAGTCGTTCGAGAGCTGCCGGCAACCGATCCAAGCTGCCCAAGTACGGCATCAACGGATCGATCGCACGACGATAGATCATCGCGTATCCGAAACCGGCGACACCCGTCCGGCGCGCCTGCTTGGGGATTCCGGCCAAGACGACGTCGTATTCCTCCGTCGCCTTC
This sequence comes from uncultured Planctomycetaceae bacterium, assembly GCA_964454655.1. Lineage (GTDB taxonomy): Bacteria > Planctomycetota > Planctomycetia > Pirellulales > Thermoguttaceae > CAYVVR01. The sequence continues at coordinate 978 of CAYVVR010000002.1, forward strand.
CACATGCGGAAAAGCACGCTCGGCGACAGCGGACGACGCGGATCCGGAATGCACACGATCTTGCCGCGACTTCGACTCAGCGCCGCCCGAATCGCCTCGACGCGGCCGCGTTGTTCCCGATACCGGAAGCATCGAACCTGCGGATACTCGTGCGACAACTCGTCGACGATCTCACAGGTGGCGTCGGTCGATCCGTCGTCGACCAGGATCACCTCCCAGCGATCCGTCAAATCGGGCAGCACTTCCGTCAATGCAGCGACGTCCTGCGCAAGTGTCCGTTGACAATTACGCACCACCAACAGTACGGAAAGCGAACGTTCCAAGGAACCGCTCCTTCTTCACCTAACGCCCGGAACGGGAATTTCTCCCGAGTGAGAATCGATTCGACCCTCGGCTTCTCGGCACCACGCAAAGTACAGCGGAAAAATGCCTCGCCCCGATGCAGGACACGTTGCCGAGGCCACGTTTATGTCGATCCGCGAGTCGTCAAGCCGCGGAAATCGTCCTTCCAGAGACGCCGCCGCTCGCTGACGGCCGACGTTGGGACCGCAAGCCGCCCCATCTGATTGGTCGTCGAAACAAAGAGTCCGACTCCATTCGCCTCTGCCGAAGGACGATTGCGCCGCTCGTAACGGGAAGGGCGACCACGTCGGCGCGGCCCCGAGCGTCTGACACCCCACCACAATGGCACACAATCCCCCTCCCTGTCCTGTCACGTATGGATCACGCTAACCGAAAACAAACACATCACGGGTTGCCGTTCAGGAGCGGTTCCCTCACGATAAGCAGCAGTTGACGTCGGCGGAAGAAACGGTGCCGACCGAACCTTTCGGTGACGTGGTATGTCCGCCCCAAAGAGCGGCTTTCGGCCGGGTATCGGCATAGCCGCTTCGGCGAGCAATCGAATTGCCCCACTATGGTCCGGTCGCCCGCAGGCGTAAAATAATACCTTTCAAATCAGGAAAGAAATGATGGTTTGGCGACGTCGGCCCGCCAAATCCGCCGACCGCTACGATGTTCCAGGAGAAAAGTGCAAGTGAGTAGTGAAAACCAGTCGCAGGAACCCAATTTCGAAAAGGGCGGCGGCCTTTTGCCGGCAATCGCGCAAGACTACAAGACCGGCGAAGTCCTCATGATGGCCTACATGAATCCCGAAAGTTACCGGGAAACGCTCGAAACAGGCCGCGCCGTATACTACAGCCGCAGCCGCAACAAACTGTGGCGCAAAGGCGAAGAAAGCGGCAATGTCCAAAAAGTTCACGAAATCTACCTCGACTGCGACGCCGACACGATCCTCTTGAAGGTCGAACAAATCGGCGATGCCGCGTGCCATACGGGATTTCGCTCATGCTTCTACCGCAAGGTCACGCCCGACGGTCTCGAAACCGTCGGTACCCGGGTGTTCGATCCCGACGAAGTTTACGGTAAGAAGTGAACGGCCGCCGCGGCGCAGCACACGACCGCGCAACGCGGCCGACTCGACCGACGATCGAACGAGAGCGAACAAGCCACGAGTCATCAACGGGAGAACCAAGTTCCATGGGAAACGTCTTGCGTTTGGGTATTCCGGCCGGAAGTCTTCAGGAAGCCACCGCCGAACTGTTTCGCCGCGCCGGGTACAAGATCACGTACGCCTCGCGAAGTTACTATCCGTCGATCGACGACGATGAAATCGAATGCATGCTCATTCGGGCGCAAGAGATGGCCCGTTACGTCGAAGACGGTGTTCTCGATGCCGGTTTGACCGGATACGACTGGATCGTGGAAACCGGAGCCGACGTCGTCGAAGTCACCGAGTTGGTCTTCTCGAAGGTCAGCCGACGTCCCGTCCGGTGGGTGTTGTGCGTGCCGGAAAGCTCCGATATCCAATCGGTCCAAGACCTGCAAGGCAAACGCATCGCAACCGAAGCGGTGGGAATCACGACTCGCTTCTTGCGAGAACACGGCGTCGAAGCCAAGGTCGAATTCAGTTGGGGTGCCACCGAGGTCAAACCGCCGAAACTCGCCGACGCGATCGTCGAAGTCACCGAGACGGGCAGCTCGTTACGGGCGAACAACCTGCGCATCTTGGCCGAGGTCCTTACGAGCACGCCGCGATTCATCGCCAACAAACAGGCGTATCAAGATTCTTGGAAGAAGTCGAAGATCGACGACATCGCCTTGATGCTCAACGGGGCGATGGCGGCCGAAGGCAAGGTGAGCATCATGATGAACGTGCCCAAGGACAAGCTGGACGATGTCGTCGCCATCTTGCCCGCCTTGCAAAACCCGACCGTCGCCGATCTGGCCGACGGCAAATGGGCCTCGGTAACGACGATCATCGACGAATCGACCGTGCGACACATCATCCCGCGTTTGAAAGCGGCCGGTGCTCGCGGCATCGTCGAGATTCCGGTGTCGAAGATCATCGACTAATCGCCCTTTGTTCGTTCACGATCACAGGAAATCGCATGGGATTCGAAGCCGATTTGCAAGCGGTGCTGCAAAAGCGGGGGCTGGAACTTCCTCCCGCGGCCGAACCGAAGGGGCTGTACCGTCCCGTCACGATCTCGGGAAACCTGTTGTTCACTGCGGGGCATTTGCCTTTTGCGGCCGACGGCAGCTTGATTACCGGGCGTGTCGGTGCGGAGCTATCGGAAGAAGCCGGCGCCGAAGCGGCGATTCGTGCGGGCTTGGGGATATTGGCTTCCGTCCGCGGCGCTTTGGGCAGCCTCGATCGTGTCGTCCGCCTGGTCAAGACGCTGGGCCTGGTTCAATCGGCCCCCGACTTTCACGCCCAACCGGCGGTCATCAACGGATGTAGTCGCTTGTTCGCAGACGTGTTCGGGCCCGAGGCGGGCATCGCCGCCCGCAGCGCGTTCGGCGTCGGCACCCTGCCCCTGAACGCCGCGGTCGAAATCGAGGCCGTTTTCGAAATCCGCGACTGAGCAATCCCGAAACTACCATCGCCGACGGCGCGGTACGAAATTTGGTCGCTTGTCGGCCGTGCCCGGCGACTCGGCCCCCATCACGAACGCTTACCGAGAATCGATCACGTTGCCGCCGGCAACCGTCGGTTTTCGTACACCGAATCGCTACCGGTCCGTTTTCGATTCTTTTCTACAACCGGTCTAGACGATGGCACGCGAAACGATCCTGCTGGTCGAAGACGAAACCGAGATTCAGGAACTCCTCCGTTACAATCTGGCCAAAGAGGGCTATCGGCCGTTGGTCGCCGGATCGGGCGAAGAGGCCTTCCGCTTGCTGCGGGAACACGCCGTCGACCTGATATTGCTCGATTTGATGCTACCGGGAATCGACGGGCTGACCGTGTGCCGCCGTCTCAAGGCCGATCCCGACACGCAATCGATTCCCATCATCATGCTTACGGCCAAGGGCGAAGAAACCGACATCGTCACGGGCCTGGAACTGGGAGCCGACGACTACGTTCCCAAGCCGTTCAGTCTGCGGGTGCTCATTGCCCGCATCCGCTCGGTGTTGCGGCGAATTCATACCGCCGTAGACGACGGTGAAGGCCCACTGAACGTGCACGACATCATGATCCACCCGGGACGTCACGAAGTCACGGTGGCGGGAAAACCGGTCATGCTCACGCCCACCGAATTTCGTGTGTTGCATTTCTTGGCCCGCCGTCCCGGCTGGGTGTTCACCCGCAGCCAAATCGCCGACGCCGTCCACGGCGAGGAAAACGTCGTCACCGATCGCTCGGTGGACGTCCAAATCGTCGGCTTACGGCGCAAATTGGGTGAGGCGGGCAAATACGTCGAAACCGTTCGCGGCGTGGGATATCGTTTCCGGGAATGAGCCGATCGCAACCGCCCCGTGATTCGGCCGGCGATGTGTCGAGGTTCACTCTTCCTCGCCGATGGCGTCCACCTCGGCCTCGTCCAGCTCTTCCAGCGACCTGTCTTTGCGGTATCCCGATTCGCTGTCGCGTTTGCGGAAGAACATGCGGATAGGCACTTCGGGATACGGGACGAAGTCTCTCAAGAAGTTTGCAAGATAACGCTGATAGGTCGGCGAAATCGCATCGGCGTTGTTGCAGAAGAACACCAGCGTCGGCGGAGCCACCGCAACCTGCACGGTGTAGTAAATTTTCACCCGCCGATGATAGTACAAAGGCGGCGGGTTGCGGCGCAACGCCTCACGAACGGCACGGTTCAGCGGCCCGGTACCGATGCGACTGCGCGCCTGCTTGAAAAGCATTTGCGCGTGATTGATAAGGCGTTTGACGTTTTTTCCCGTCTTCCCCGTGATGATCGCCACCGGCGCGTGCCGCATGTTGCGAAACGTATCGTGTAAGTAATCGGCCCAGTCGATCGTGTCGGCCTTGTCGGCCACCAAGTCCCACTTGTTGACCACGAAGATACAAGGTTTGAACTGCTTGTAGATCATCGTGGCCAACTGCTTATCGACGCGGCTGATTTCTTGCGATGCATCGAAGAAGTGCAGGACGACGTCGGCTCGGCGGATACTGCGTTCCGCCCGCTGCATGCTGTAGAATTCCGCCGAATCCTGAATGCTCTTGCGGCGTCGCAACCCCGGCGTGTCGATCGCAATCAACGGAACGCCGTCGAGCTCGAAACGCACGTCGACGCTGTCGCGAGTCGTACCCGGCACCTCGGAAACGATCATCCGTTCCTCTTGCGCCAGGGTATTGATGAAGGTGCTCTTGCCCGCGTTGCGCCGGCCGACGATCGCCACCTTCATCACGGGATCTTCCGGTGCGTTCTCGTCGTCGATCGGCGGGAGACGCTCGACGATCTCTTGGAGCAACTCGTATTCGCCGCGTCGCTGCTGCGCACTGACGCCGACGACCGGCCAACCGAAGCGTTCGAACTCGGCGGCAGCCGGATCCCACGAAGGTGCGTCGGTCTTGTTCGCCACACAAAGAATCGGACACTCCAACCGCCGCAACTTCTGCGCCACGTGTTCGTCCAACGGTGTGATACCGGTCTTCGTATCGACGACGAACAGCAACACGTCGGCGGTATGCAGGGCGATTTCGATCTGCCGTTCGACGTGCTCGCTCAGGTTGTCGGCGTCGACGATTCCGATTCCCCCCGTGTCGACCAACTCGACGTATCGCTTCCCAATCTGGACGAGGCTGGTGACCCGATCGCGCGTAACCCCGGCTTTGGCGTCGACGACCGATAATCGTTCGCCCGCCAGCCAGTTCAAGATACTCGATTTGCCGACATTCGGTCGGCCGACGATGACGACTTGCGGCACGGCCATGCGACAAATCTCCGGAATCGTTTCGCCCTGGACTTCCCGCTGTCTCTTATACACAT
>CAYVVR010000002.1:6281-24992 GCA_964454655.1 uncultured Planctomycetaceae bacterium
GGACTTCCCGTTTCGAACAAGCCAAACCTTCATTTTACCCGGTTCGGCCGTCTTCGCCATGCCCTGCGAATTCCCGATTCCGAAGCGTCCTTCCCGGCGGCCGCGCCCTCTTGGCAAGTTATTCAAGACACCGGATGGTGCCGTCTTCGCAAGCCACGAACGCACGATTGCCGGAGACGATCAGCCCGTCCCAGGCCGGCTTCCAGTCGAGCGTTTGACTCCACCGAACCGAACCGTCGGCCGCAGAGATCGCATACAGTTCGGCACCGCCGCGGAGAAGTTCCAACTGTTTCTCGATTTGCCCGCGAGCAATCTCGGAAGGCAACTGATCGAACACCGTCGGATCGTCGTACAATCGCTTGGGCCCGGCAATCAAGATCGTATCGCCCGCTTTGACCATCGCCCGTACGAAGATCGGCGAGTCGGCCGCCCAAAGCTGTTCGAACTGCGATTGCGGGTTCTTACCGCGTTTGCCGGCGGGCGATTGGCTCGGTTCGGTAACCTTGACGGCGTACAGGCGGTACAAGAACGCCGATCCCCAACCGTATTGGGTTCGCCCGAAGCCGTAAACGACGTCGTCATCGACGACCATGATGCGACCGGAAGGGTTCCGACTGCCGGTCGCTCCGAATCCGCCGGGACCTCCGCTGAATCCGGTCCCGTACACCCAAAAGGCTCGGTGGAACCAACTGTCGTCAAGCAATCCGTTGGGGGCGAAGATGTGCCGCCGGGCACCATCGGTTTCGTGAAGCGAGGCATCCAAGGTCAACGACCGCATGTACAACCGATCGCCCTTGGCCGAGAAGATCTCCGGCTTCGCCGCTTGGGTGTTCAACCCCGCCAATTGTTGATCGTCGATGCCGCGATTCTCGCGCAAGCGCACCTCGCCGGAGACCGGATCGACCGCGTACAAGAACACACCCTCGTCGAGAAAGGCCGTTCGTCCAGCCGCGGCATACACCAGGCCGTTGTGCACCAGGACGGATCCGTGCGCCGGCCAGACCGATTCGGGCCGCTCGTAGGCGACGATTTGCTCGTCGGTCGGTGCCAAGCGACGCCGCCACACGAGGGTCCCGTCTTCGGCGAGCAGGCAGTACAACCAACCGTCGGTCGCCCCGAAAACCGCGAGATCGGTCGTTTTTCCACCCTTGGCGACCCGCACGATCGTCGGTGGCGAATCGACGCAGCCGCCGACGGCCGTTTCCCACGATAGTTTGCCGGTTCGAGCGTCGAGCGCCGCCACCGAACAACGGTCGAGAACGGCGGCAAACACGCGTCCCCCGGCGACGACGGGCGTCGAGACCTTCTTCCCCAACGGAGTCCGCCATACCGTTTTCGGCGCATCCTCCAGCTTGCTCGTCGTCGAGCCGCTACGTTCTGCATCGTGCCGGAACGTCGCCCACTCATCCGCGGGCACACCTTGCACTTCGGCTCCGCGGACGGTCTCGTAGGCCGGGCCCGCTTCGAAATCGTGGTCGAAAGCACGCTTCGTGCGATCGACCGCCGGGGCCAATGCGGCAAACCCGTTGGGTTTCGCTTCGGGGAAGCAATTGCACGGGTCGGGTGCAATGTAGATCATGCCGTTGGCGGGCATGAACCCGTAGCCGCACGCACTGCGAACCCAGTGGTTGTTGTCCACTTTGTCGCCGTCGTAGCTGATCACGTTGATCCCGACCTTCGAAAGCAACAGATAATCCTCGGTCGCCTTGCCGGGATAGCAACGGTGATGGAACGAATGCTGGTAGTCGACGGGAAATTCCCGCACGACCTTGCCCGTGTGCAGATCCAATCCGCGAAGAACGGCGGCCGAAGTCTTCGTCGAATGCGGCGCCCACACCAAGCCTTGGGCGATGATCAAATCCTCGGGACTACGATAGCCGGAAGGCGGATGCTCGGCCGTCCACAGTTTTCGACCGTCGATCGCCGAAAAGGCCGTCATCGTGTCGTCGGCACCGGTCTTGATACCGGGCGCCGCCCAATCCATATTCTCACCCCCGGCGAACACGACGACGTCGTCGTACACGACCAACGATGCCCCGAACCAGCCGTGAAACTCTTGCCAAACCGGCACGGGCTCACTCCGCCACAGTTGCTTGCCGGTCGCGAAGTCGCGTGCGACGATGCACTCGCCGTCGTGGAAGTACACGCGTTTGCCGTCGGTCGCCAAACTCAAGGGCGCAAAATGCCCGTCGAGATGCCAACGTTCCCGTCCCGTGTCGAGATCGTAAACGACCAGCCGACGGTCGGCATGCAACCACAACGGCGACATGACGCTATCGGCAAGCTTGGCCAAGTAAGAAAACTTGGTAACCCGGTGATCGACGAACTCCCACTTCTCTTCGTCGGTGTCTTCGTAGGGGCTTTTTCCCGTCAAACGAAGCGCCAACAGGCTGCCGTCTTCGATCAATATTTCTTCCGTCCGTTCCGAGCCGGGAAACGTGCGAACCGTTTTGCCGCTTGCCGCATCGAGCTGTTCGACCGGCGCTTCGATCCCCAGCGTGACATAGACGGCGTCGCCGACGGCGACCAGGCGACGGGGCAACGTGGCCGGCATACTCTTCAGCGGCCACAGGTTCGGCGCCCATTCGTCGATCTTGCGTTCCCATAATCGCACACCGCTGAAAGCGTCGCGAGCGATCAATTTCCATTTCGGGGGCAACAGGATGGACGCATGCGGCCCTTCGTCGAAGATGTAAAACAACCGGCCTTCGGCGGTCACCATCGCGTTGAGGCTGGTCAAATGGTCGTGATGACGCGACTTTTCCGGCCCCGCTTTCCACTTCAACGTCCGCGGCGAATCGACCACATGATCTTGGGCCACCTTGCGATTCGTCGGATCATGCAAGTAGTGGGTCCACTCGTCGATCGCCCGGGGAACAGGTTTGTCGAAAACCTTCGCATACGTCCCGGCATTCTCGGCCAACAGCACGCCCCGCGGCGCGAGGATGCGTTCGATCTCGGGCCGCGATTTCGGCGTGTGCCACGACGCCGAAGCAATCACGGCGTTGACGACGGAGTCGGCATAGGGGAGGCGTTCCGGCGAACCCGGGACGACAATCACCCGACCGTACAATCCCTTTTCGAGAAGCTCCCGACGTGCCGCCTCACACACGTCGGCTCGTTCGACGATCTGAAGCAAGACACCCGGACGCGATGTTGCAGCCGCGGCCAGCCGGCCGCCGTCGTACCCCAATTGCACGACAAAACCTTGGAGCTTATCCAGTGCGGCATCCGTTTGCGCCCGGGCGACCGCCGCTTCCACGACCACCACCGCGACGGCCAGTAACCCCAGCGCAACTCGTGTTCTCCACGTCGATCGCATCGCCATCCTCCTTCGAACCAAGCATCACGTCGCCGGTACGTTGCCGCCCGGCACGTCGGCGGCCGACTTCGTGTGCGCAACGAATGTCCCCCTGCCCACAAGAGGGCTCTTCCTTCGATTCCCCGACGAATCGCCGCCGAACGGCCACCATAATCCCCGCGGGCGCCGATTGCACGCCCCTTACATGGCCGGCGCATCGATCAACGCACCGCGCAGCACGGGAAGGGACAGACGCGAATACGGAAAACCGAGCCGCCATGGGCCTGCTAGGTTGCTCTAATCCATAAAATCTGCCCAATCGACCACATTGAGAAACGTTTTCGCTCGCGTCCGGCGTGCCGGATGGTGCATTCTGCTGGAACCACACGCGCCGGGGGAGTAGGATGAAGTTTCCCGCAGGTTTTCTGCTAGACGGCCGGGCAATGTCGGTACCTCGTCGCGACATCCCGTGCTTCCAGCGAACCGGCAGGAACTCGTCTTCGGGTATGTTGCGGCGCGATCGACGACGCAATACCGTGGTGCATCGGCCGGTGCCCCGATCGGCCGGCGACGCCTTCGGCTCCGTCTTGCCGGTGCGTCGTACTCCCTAGCTTCGGGGCACATGTTGAATTTGCGCAAGTTTCGTGTAACACGTAACTTGTACCGAATTTCCCCCGAACCGCACCGAGGAAATCGGCGTATCGCGTGACACACGAAACGTATTTGCCGCAACCGGTACCTTGCGAAGGCAAACGCCCCCACCACAAGACGAAAAACGCGATCGACATTGCAACATCGCGACCCATCAGTCAACGAGGTTTACGGCATGGGAACGGCTCAAACGAAAGAAGTGGTCGTCGAAACTCGGGGCCTGACAAAGGTTTACCGAGATTTTTGGGGCCGCCAAAAAGTCCGTGCGTTGAAGGCGCTCGATCTTGAGATTTACCGCGGCGAAATATTCGGTCTGTTGGGACCGAACGGTTCGGGCAAGACGACGACCATGAAGCTGCTATTGGGGTTGTTGTTCCCCACCAGCGGGGAGGTGTTCGTCTTCGGGAAACCGGCCTCCGACGTCCGCAAGAACGAACGAATCGGCTACCTGCCGGAAGAGTCGTACCTGTACCGCTTCTTGAATGCGGAAGAGATCCTCGACTTCTACGGTCGGTTGTTCAAGATTCCGCATGCCGTGCGGCGTCAGCGGGTGGCCGATTTGATCGAGATGGTCGAACTCACCTGGGCCAAGCGGCGAGCTCTCAAAGAGTACTCCAAAGGGATGGCACGCCGTATCGGGCTGGCGCAGGCCCTGATCAACGATCCCGAGTTGATCTTGCTTGACGAACCGACCTCGGGGTTGGACCCGATCGGTACCCGCAAGATGAAAGACCTGATCCTCAAACTGAAAGATCAGGGCAAAACGATCATCTTGTGCAGCCACCTGCTCGCCGACGTCCAAGACGTCTGCGACCGCATCGGCATCCTATTCCAGGGCGAATTGAAGGAACTGGGCCGCGTCGACAGCCTGCTGGCGCAGCGTGACGTCACCGAGATTCGCACGCCGCAACTGTCGCCTGAGGTCGAAGCGGAAATCAAGGCCGTCCTCGAAAAACACGACGTGCCGGTGCTCGCGTGGGGCAATCCTTCAACGACGCTGGAGGAATTGTTCCTGACGATCATCCGGGAAAGCGAGGCGCATCCCGGTCGACGTGTCCATGGGAGAAGCTCGGAAAATGCCGATCGAACATAGTATTCCCGACTTTCTACCGTGGTTGCCCCAGGCCCTGCTCCATTGGGGCGGTGCAATCCTGGCCGTTTTCGGTTTCATGCTCGTCGCCGGTTGGATCTGGGCGACGTTGTACCGATCCGGCAACGTGCGCGCCGGAACGATGCGCATCGCTACGATTCTGCGCGATGCCGTCGAGGATGTCGCGCTGATCTCACCCCGACGCGTGGGAGCGGTCGTGCGTCTGGTCATCCTCGAATCGCTGCGAAACTGGGTGTTGCTCGTTTTCTTGCTGTTCGCCGCGATTTTGCTGTTCGCCGGATGGTTCCTGGACCCGAAGAGCAGCGAACCCGCCCGCTTGTACTTGAACTTCGTCTTCTCGACGACCTCGTACCTGATTTTGTTGCTGATGCTGTTGTTGACCGTCTTCAGCATCCCCAACGACATCCGACGACACACGATCTACACCGTGGTCACGAAACCCTTGCGGATGTCGGAGTTGGTGGTCGGCCGTTTTCTCGGCTTCGTGGCGGTCGGTTCGGTCTTGCTGGTCTTGATGGGCACGGTGAGCTATTTCTTCGTGCTGCAAGGCCTTCAGCACACACACACGTTGACCGCCGACGATCTCCACCCGGTCGACGATACGCAAGCGATGGAAGGGTACACGCAAGAAACCCGCGGTCACAAGCATCGCGTGTACATCGATGCCGACGGTAACGCCGTGGTCGATGCCGCCGCTCGCCACACTCATGACTTGACCGTCACCGACGACGGACGATACATCCTCAGCGGCCCTCGCAATCAGCTCGTGGCACGCGTGCCCTTGTACGGCGACATCTCTTTCCGCGGCCGGCAAGGCACCGACCAAAAGAAGGGACTCAGCGTCGGCGAAGAGTGGGAATACCGCAGCTACATCGAAGGCGGTACCGAAGGGGCCATCATTTGGACCTTCGACGACATGCGAAGCCGTAACTTCCCCGGCGACGTGATCCCGGTCGAAATGAACATCAGCATCTTCCGCACGCACAAAGGTCGTATCGACCGCGGAGTGATGGGAAGTTTGGCGGTGCGCAACCCCGAAACCGGGCTGACCGTCGAAATGCCCGCCTTCGAAGCCAAAGAATTCCAAGTTTACGAAACGGCCATTCCGAAGAAGTTCGTTCAAAACGAAGACGGCCGCAACTTCACCAGCGCCCGCATCATCCAGCGAACGGGCGTCGACCCGAAGACGGGCAAGATGTACCAGACGCCCGAGTCGGCCGACTTGTCGTTGGCTCAAAAGACGGAATTCGACCTGATGGAAGATCTCGTTTCTTCCGACGGCAAGGTCGAAATCTGGCTACGCTGCCTCGAATCGGGACAATATTTCGGTGCGGCCCAGGCCGACTTGTACCTTCGCGTCGGCGACCGGCCGTTCTGGCTCAATTTCATCAAGGGATACGCCGGAATCTGGTTCCAAATGACGCTGATCATCGGGTTCGGCGTGATGTTCAGCACGTTCCTTTCGGCCCCGATCGCCATCTTGGCAACCAGCGGCGTGATGATCGGCGGGCTGTTCCACGATTTCTTGGTCGAAATCGGCATGCACCCGAAGTACGGGGGCGGTCCCGTCGAATCGCTGATCCGCATCGTCACGCAAGCGAACATGGTTTCCGATCTGGCCGACTCGCCGGGAGTGAACCTGGCGAAAGCGCTCGACCGGGGCTTGGAATGGTGGTTGCTTCAACTCTCCCACGTGATTCCGCCCTTGCCGCGGTTCGGGTTGGGTGATTTCGTCGCCTACGGATACAACATTCCCGGCAACATTATCGCCGTCGACATCACCACGATCGCGGCCTTTTCGGTCGTGCTGTTGTTGGTCGGTTACTTCTTCATGAGAACGCGAGAGGTGGCGGCATGAGGACGCGCCAACAGGTATTCAGCCGCATAATCGTTTATCTCGTGTTGATCGGGCTTATGCTCGGCTTGGTGGCTTTCCTTGCGTTGCCGTCGACGCAAGCCCGCCCCGGTCACAAAGGCTCGCCGGGAGGGCTGATCACCCAGATGCGCGCGAAAGAAGGCCTCTCCGAAAGCCAACTCGGTAAGCTCGACCCGGCCAGCGAAGGCGCGAAATTGGCGACCTTCGGTCTGCGCGGCGTGGCCGTCAACGTCTTGTGGTTGAAGGCGCAAAATTTCAAGAAGAAGAAAGATTGGGCCAACGCCATGGCCACGATCAATCAGCTCATGTTGCTCGAGCCGCACTTCGTGGCCGTCTGGCGATTCTTGGGCTGGGACATCTCGTACAACTACTCGGTCGAATTCGACGACTACCGCGAGCGTTTCCGGTGGGTCATCCGCGGCGCGGAATTCTTGCGCGAAGGCATTCGCTACAACGAAAAGGAACCGCTCATCTACCGCGATGTGGGCTGGACTTATGCCTACAAAATCGGCAACGCCGACGAGAAGAAGGAATTCCGACGCCTGTTCACCGATCCCGAAGACCCCTACAACGTGCACCACGGCGAACCGCCCCGCGACAACTGGCTGGTGGGCAAAGACTGGTTCGCCAAGTCTGAAAAGATCGTCGACGAAGGCGCTTTCTTGCGGGCGGGGCCGCTGGTGTTCTACAAGAACCGGCCCATGGCCCAAATGAACTACGCCAAGGTCATCGAAGAAGAAGGCACCTTCGGCGAAAAGGCTCGGTGGGCCTGGAAAACGGCCTACTCCGACTGGGTCGAAGACTACGGTCAACGTGAATTCACCGCCGGGCGCGAGCAAGAAACGATCCGCCTGGACGACAAAGAACGCATCCTACGTGAAATCGCCGACCTGACGGCGCAAATCGACGCGTTGGAACCGGGGCTCCGCGAATCGATGATCGAAGAACGCAAGGCGCAGCTCACTCCGGCTGAAAAACTCGCCCTGTCGATCCCGCCGGCCCAACGGACCGACGCACAAGCCGAAGCCGCCTACGAAGCCGAACGCAAAATCGAGGTCACGCACGAACAAGTCGCGCGTCGCATCAAAGACCCGAAGAAACGTGAACAGGCCTTGGAACTGGCCGAAAAAGCACAAGACCTGGAACGAATCGCCGAGTTGATCGAGTTGGAACGCAGTATCGTGGCCTACAACTCGTGGAAGCTCAAGGCGGCCGTCGAACAAACCGACGACGCCATCGCGGCGCGCGAACAACTGTATCTCGCCCGGCAAGCGTATATCGGTAACGAGCCGTACCGTGCCAAAGAGCACTTTTTCAAAGCGGCCGAGCACTGGAAAGCGGTTCTCGACAACTTCACCGGCGCCGATTTGTTGCACGACTCGAGTTGGGCCGACGAAATGGCCGAGTTCACCAACCGCGGCGTCAAGATTCTCGAAGCGATCGACGAGGTCTTCCCGCCCGACTATCCCTTGGCCCCGATCTTGCGGGAAAAGATCGTTTGGATGCCGCTGTATCGTGATGCCCGCGAGGCCATGCTCCAGGCCGAAGCCGCTTACGCCAAGAAAGACTTCGCTCGGGCAAAGACGTATTACGAAGAGGGATTCGATCGCTGGTACGAAGTTCTCGACGCGGTCCCGGCGTTGCAATTGCTCGCCGATCCGGTCACGGTGGATGAGTTGAACGGTTACATCCGCCACTACGACGATATCCTCGCCCGCAACGGCGAATTCTTCCCGCGGTCGTTCAAGCTGGAAAGCTTCGTCCACACGCAGGTCATCCACTCGCCGCACATGCGCGCAGCCAAGTTGGCCAAGGTACAGGCCAACGGCATCCTCATCCAGTCGGACTCCGAGGAAGCGTTGGCTGAAGCCCGCAACCAACTCGAAAAGGCCTTGGCCGAATCTCGCGCATTGCTGGACGAGTTCCCGAGTCTGTTGCGTCTGTCGGACCGTCTGACGGCCGGTGAAATCGCCGAAACGATTCAGCACTACCAGATGTTGTTGGCCCGGATGGGACAACCGATGCCCGAAGACTTCCCGCTGAAGGACTTCGTAGAAACCACGCTACCTCGACTGCAACAAGAGTTGTCCGAAGGCGTCTCTTCCGACACGGACTCGCCGTAAACCAAGCCGTAAGCCAACCAGGCCTTGCTTATCCTCCCGGGCGTTTCGATCAACGCCCGGGATTTTTGTCCCATCTTGCCTATTTTCTCGGCTTGAATGATTGCAAAAAATATTCCGGTCGCGTAAAGTTTGCTGGCTGCTAGTGCCGATAAAGGAGAACGACGAAGTCGGATGCTGCGCGACATCAGAGTTTCTCCCTTATTTCACGACGGCAAGCCAGGATGAGTCTTTCTGCCGACACTGCTGCCAAAATCGTCGAGGCGTGCCGCGAAGGTGCCGAGGAGATCGCCGGGGCCTTGAGTCGAGCGTTGGACGCCGAGTGCACCTCGGTCGCTCCGGGCGATCCCGGCGTGTTTTCGCCCGACGACGCCACCTTCTCGGGTACGGCGTTGGTCGTGGCCTTGCTGGTCGATAACGCGGCCGCTTTGGTCGTCGTTCCCCAAGCCTCCGGCCTTCTGCCGAGTTGGGCCGCCAATCCCGATCCGACCGGCGAATCGAAACTGGCCACTTTGGGCCAAGAACTCGGGTTGCTGGTTCTCCCCCCCGACTTGATGGCGACCGACTTCAAGTCGGTCTATGTCGAAGACCTTCGCGAAGCGATCCAAAAGGCCGGAGTCGTCGACGGCGCCGGCTTGGTACCGCTGGTCGCGCAGGTCGGTGGAAACGAAGCGACCTTGTACGTTCTCGTCCCCGCCAATACGCCGAGCAACCTGTGGGGTAAGGCTCCGGAGACGCCCGCTGCCGCTGCGGCGCCCGCCCCTTCGAAACCGCAAGCGGCCCCGGCGACGACCGGTCGGCAACGTCGCGTCCGTTCCGTTCGCGATTTGCCGTTGTTCACGCAAAGCCTATTGCGTGTGAAAGTCCCGGTCATGGTCACGTTGGCAGAGGTCCGTCAACCGCTGTCGCAAATCCTTCAACTGGCACCGGGAGCCATTTTGCAATTCTCGAAATCGTGCGAAGAACCTCTGGACCTCCAGGTCGGTAACCGCACCATCGCGCGCGGCGAAGCCGTCAAGGTCGGCGACAAGTTCGGCCTGCGGATCCAAGAAATCGTTCTTCCCGAAGAACGTTTCGTCTCGCTGCGGCCGCGGAAGAAAACGACCGCCACGATCACCCCGGCCCGGCGTTGACCGCGCGAACTCGCCCTGTGGGCCGGCGATATTGTGCGGCTTCCGTCTATTCGCCGCGGCAACCGGCGTGTAAACTAGCGGTTTTGGGCCGCATGGTGCGGCTTGGAAAGCTTTCACCCCCTCACGGGAGCCGTCGGAACGTTTGTCCTCTCGGCCGTGCGGCGTTCGTCATCTTTCACGCTCGGGCACGATGGATCCATGATTCTGGTCGTCGACAACTACGATTCGTTCACCTACAACCTCGTCCAGCGTCTCGGCGAAATCGATCCGACGTTGGAAATCGAGGTCCATCGCAACGACAAAATCAGCGTCGACGAGATCGAAGTGAAACAACCGACGCACCTGATTATCTCGCCCGGCCCGTGCACACCCGACGAAGCCGGTATTTCGATGGAATGTGCCCGGCGCTTCGCGGGAAAAATCCCGGTCTTGGGCGTGTGCCTGGGCCATCAGTCGATCGCGCAAGCCTTCGGCGCGAAGATCGTACGTGCATCGCGGTTGATGCACGGCAAGACCGACATGATCCACCATGACGGCACGGCTTTGTTCGAGGGCGTCGAAAACCCGTTCCAAGCCACGCGTTACCATTCGCTGATCGTCGAGCCCGATACGCTTCCCGACGAATTCATCGTCAACGCCTGGAGCGAAACGCCCGACGGCGAGCGTGAAATCATGGGCATTCGGCACACGAGCTATCCGTTGTTCGGCCTCCAGTTTCATCCCGAAAGCTTCTTGACGCACGTCGGCCATCAACTGCTCGAACAATTCCTCAAACAATCGGCTCCAGCCGCCGCAACCGGATGACGCCGCCAGCGACGCCCCGCGAATCCGCCGTTTCGTCGCCCTCTGCCGCCGGGCGTGCCGATGCGGGCACGTCGCAAACGCGGTATCGCATTCCGTCGTTCTTATTGGCCGCCTGCGGATGCTTCCTGTACTGGTCGGCGTTGCCGCCTTGGAATCTCGCGCACCTGGTATGGCCGGCCCCCGTTCCGTGGATCGCCTTGGCGTTGCGACGCACTCGGAACCGGCGCGAATACCTTGGGTTTTGGGCGGCTTCGTTTCTCTTTTGGTTGGCGACGCTCCATTGGCTGCGGTTTCCTCACTGGGCGACGGCGCTCGGAGGGGTGTTCCTTTCCGCGTACTTGGCCTGCTATCTGCCGGCGTTCATCGCCCTGTTGCGTGTCGCCATCGATCGCACGCGAATCCCGACGCCGTTGGCGGCAGGCGTTCTCTGGACGGCGTTGGATGTCGTCCGGGCCTATCTTTTGACCGGTTTCAGCATGGGCGCTTTGCCCCATGCCTTGTATCGGCAGCCCTTATGGATCCAAGCCGCCGATCTGGTCGGCGAGCAGGGGCTGGGCGGCATCATCGTTGCTTTGGCGGCCGGATTGACGCTGGGACTGCGACCGGGCGTGCCCGCACGGCGTCGCATCGGCCTGTTGGCCGCTACGGCCGGCGGTTTCGCCCTGCTTGCCGCGTACGGCGTCGCGCGAACGACCGCCGTCGAGAAAGCCGACGTCGGCCCGGCGTACCGCATCGCCTTGATTCAAGGTTCCGCCGATATCGTCTTGGATCCACCGCCGGGGCGGCGTCTGGAAATCCATCGCGAGTACATGACCCTGACCGCCGAAGCCGTCTCGCGGTCCCCGAAACCCGACCTCGTTATTTGGCCCGAAACCGTCTACGGCGACTTTCTGTACGACTTCGGCGACGACCTCACACCGCCTCGTGAGTGGAACGAACCCGCCGAATCGTTTCCGGAACGAATTCGCGGGTTCAAACGCAGCAGCCTCCGCGGGTTGACGCGATTCGGGGAACAAGCCGGCACGTCGCTTCTTTTGGGGTTGGAAACGGTGTACGTCGACGGCGGCCGCATGCGATTCTTCAACTCGGCCGCCTTCGTGCGTCACGATGCAAACGGATCGGCAACCTACGTCGGACGCTACGACAAACGCCACCTCGTCCTGTTCGGTGAATACATCCCCTTCGTCGAGTACCTCCCTTGGTTGCAGGACTTCAGCCCGCTGAGCACCAGCACGACCCCCGGCCTTCACGCAAAGGCGTTCGATGTTCCGGGGCCCGCAAGCGGCAACGAACCCTCGCCGTCGCTCCGGATCGCGCCGAACATCTGCTACGAGAGCGTCTTGTCGCGGGTGATCCGGAATCAGCTTGCCGAACTTCGTTCCAAAAACCAGGAACCCGATGTTCTCGTCAATCTCACCAACGACGGCTGGTTCTTCGGGTCGAGCGAGCTCGATCTGCATCTGGCGTGCGGGATCTTTCGCGCCGTCGAAACCCGCAAGCCGTTCTTGGTCGCGGCAAACACCGGTATCTCGGCGGCGGTGACGCCCTCGGGCCGAATCCTCGCCGAAGGCCCCCGCCGCGCGCCGAAAGTGGTCGAGGTGTCCATTCGCCGGAACACATCCCGTTCCCTGTATGCTACATTTGGGTGGGTAGGGTCCTTGATCTGCGTCGTTGTCGCATTCGGAACGGGAATCCTCGGCTTTTTTCCCTCCAAAAAGGGAGGCGACTTACCCAGCGAGAAGGAAATCCGTTCGTCGATCACGGACGGCCGAGCGGATCCCTGACGCCGCAAAATCGGCATTTTCGCGCCGAGCGATCCAGTCGGTGAAACACGACGCAACGAGGATTCTCCAGACTTCCTAACCTCTCCAGGAGGCGGTGTTTCTGTTTGACAGGGCAATTTGGGAGAGATTATACTAAGCCCATGACCTTCGGGAGTTTGCCGCTTTTTCGGGCGGCATCTCTCGGCCGATGAGTCTTTTCGGACGCTCAGTTCGACTTGTCAACCGGAACTCACGCGGAGAGATTTCGCCGCAATCGCTTCCGATCAAGCCGACTGTTGTTTTCTAGTCGCAGGAAAAGGTCCATCCTATGAACCTGATCGGCAAGATTTTTGTCGTTCTCATCTTCGTGATGAGCTTGGTGTTTATGTCGTTTGCCGTCGCGGTCTATTCCGCGCACACGAATTGGCGCGACGTCGTCGAGAACGCACCGGGCAACGTCTCGCCCGACAAGCCCTTGGGCTTGAAATACCAGCTCCAGGACGCCCGCAAGGAAGTCCAAGAGCTGCAAGCCCAGCTCGACAAACTGACGAAGCGTCTTCAAGCCGAAGGCGACAGCATGCGACAACAACTCGCCAAGCTGCAAACCGAACGCGACGAGCTGAAGCGCGAACTCGATCAGCGGACGGCCGAACTGGCGACGCTGACCCAACAAGAACGCGACGCTGTCGCCGCCATGAAACAAGCCCACGACACGCTGGCCGCACGAACGGCCGAGGTCACCGACCTTCGCAGCAAGTTGCAGGCGGCCCAGCAGGCACAAGCCGAGGCGTTCAACACGTTGGTCGTTCGTACCGACGAGTTGCACCAAACCGCCAACGAATTGCGTTTGTTGAAAGAGAAGTCGGCGACTTTGGCGGCCGACTTTGCGAAGGCCAAGGCGGTGCTCGAAAAGTTCGACCTGAAGCCCGAACCTGAACTGTACAACGAGGTCGCCCCGCGAGTGGACGGCGTCGTCGTCGCCACGCCCGGTAACGGCCTGATCGAAATCTCGATCGGAGCCGACGACGGCCTCATCAAGGGCCACCGTCTCGAGGTGTACCGCATGGCCAACGGCCAAAGCAAGTACCTCGGGCGAGTCGAAGTCATCCGCACGACCGCCGACCGTGCCGTGTGCCAGGTGTTGCCGGAATTCAGCCGTGGTCAGATGGAAGAAGGAGATCGCGTTGCGAGCAAACTCAACTAAGCGAACCCGCAAAGGGGCGGCCGATATTTACGCCGTGTTGCTTGCCATCGCATTGGTCGCGATCATCATCGGCTGCGTGTTCCTGTACCTTGAAACGGCCGATTACGGCAGCCCGCCCTATCCCAAAGGCGGCGTGACCGTCCAGGTACAGCCGGACGTGATCGCTCCCCCGCTCTTGCGGTCGGAAACACCGCCGGCCGTCGAAACGGCTTGAGCCGTTTCCGCCCAAGCGGGAAACCGGTAGACCATCCTTACTCGGACGACGACCGTCCGAGTTTTCTTTTTGCGCCGTGCCGCCTCTGCCCCGTTCATCGCTTTTAAAGCGGGCGATCGACCGTCAAAAGTCGTCCCGCCGCCAGCTTCGGGGATCGTCACGATCGCGGCGCCCGTCAAAATCGTCGTCCCGTATCTGCGTGCCCAAGGTGTCGTCGCTGACGTACCGCGGATCGGCGGGATACTCTTTCAGGTACGCGTTCACCGTCGCCTCGATCCATCGGCGTTCGTCTTCATTTTTGCACGGGATACGAGCCGTGCCGCCTTCGTATACCAGTTCGAGGTTCGGAAGCATCGCATTCATCGCGTTGGCGGCATTTACACGCGATTGCTGGATCAATTGCGACATCGACATGCGCCGAACTTTCTGCACCTTTTCGCGAGGTATCCGCTTGGTCCGGCGGAAGAACAACACGCTCGTACGAAGCACGACGACCGCCGGGTCGAAGTAGATGTCTCGCTTCAAGAAGGAAACGACGATCGCCCCGCCCAACATTCCGATCCCGACCAGCCAGAACGGAATCGAAAAACAAGCGAACGCGATGTTCTCGGGTTTCATCCCCTCCCCAAAGAATACGCCCAAGGCCCCGAGGGTCCAAAACGTAACGAACCCCAACCAGAACAGCGAGAACAAAAACATCCCGATTTGCGGTCCGAACACTCCGGCGGCCGGTATCTGCAACAAGAGTTTTTCGCGATCTTGCCGGATTTGGATTCTCGCGTCGTAGGGACGTTGGGGCGGCGTTGCGTCTTCCTCGCCTGCTCCTTCCTCCCCGTATTTCGGTGCCGCATGGGCGGCAGCCACAGAGGCCAATTCCGGCACGACGAACACTTCGTCGCAAGGACGACAACGGGCCCAACCGGTATCCAAGCTAACATCCTCGGACGGCACCGGCTGATGGCAACGGGGACAAACGACTTTCATCGACAACGTCCTCCCACTACGAAAACAGTGACACGGCCGCCCCGTGTTCTTCGTGCCCCACAGGTCGATCTTGCGACGACGCCGCTATCCTTCCCGGCAGATGCCGACAAAGCCCCCCCAGCACAAGATACATCTATCCCCCCACATGCAGCAATCCCCCTTTCGAAAACCGGTAGGCTCTTGCTAAGATAATATAGAGTCGTCCGATCGGTAGCGACTTCCACGCGGCACCGGTACATCTCTTTTCTCGGTGTCCGATCGCCGTGCGTCTTGTCTATTGTCGACAATGCTAATATTGTAGCATTTACAGAGGATGTCTCTTCTTTCACGAAACGGTGACGGGTAAGGAACGTGCCCGGCGGCCGCGTTCTGGAACCGGAGGGAGGTTTTTTCATGCCGCATGCGGGGAACGCCTCGAGTCTGTCGGATTACATTCGGGAAGACCTCCGGCGCTGTATCGTCTCGCAAGAAGGTCTTCCGTGCAAGCTCACCTTGCCCGCCTTGGCCGCCCATTACGGCGTCAGCGTGACCCCGGTGCGGACGGCGGTGTGCGACCTGATCGAAGAAGGGCTACTGGTGAAGCAGCCGAACGGGCGGCTCACCTGCCGTCCCGGCAAGCCACCCGCCGAAGCCGCCGAAATCACCGAGCTGGCACCGCCGCGAACCTCAGCCGACTGGGACCGCGTGCTGGTCAAAGAGGTCATGCTGGCCAGCCTCGAACAGCATCCCGTGTATTTGCGTGAAGAAGCGTTGGCGGCCAAGTATTCGGCCGGCCGGTCGGTCATCCGGCAGACACTCAACCGGCTTGCCGGTGCTCAATTGATCGAACACATGCCGCGACGGGGCTGGGTCGTCCATCCGTTACAAGAAGAAGACATTCGGGCGTATCTCGAAATTCGCGAATCGCTTGAGCTAAAGGCGCTCGACCTCGCTCGGCCTCATCTGGTCGAAGCTGATCTCCAAGAAATGCTCCAAGGCAACCGCGAGGTGCCGCCGGGTGAACCGCAACCGCTCGACAACCGGCTGCACGCCTACCTGATCGAAAAGTCCCAGAACCGTTACATCCGCAACTTCTTCCGTCAGTACACGGCAACCTACTACACGGCGGTCTTCGATTACGCGGCGCCCGAAACCGACGTCGTCACGATGGTGGCCGGTCAGCACCGGGCGATCTTGCGGGCGTTGATCGCCAAGCAATGGGACGAAGCCCGACACGTTCTGGCCGAACACATCTGGTCGCAGCAACCGATTCTGAAGAATCTTTTGGCGTCGCGCCGCGCCTGACGTTCGCTCGTCTGCGAGCCGGTCCACGTCGACAATCGACCCGCCCGTGAAAAGGAATCGTAGCCGATTTTCCGCTTCGGCGCAATACGCGCATGTGCGTCGGTCACGTGTTTGCCGTCGCGCGTGGTCGAAGTAAAATCGCGCTCGACCGTCGTTTTTCCAAACGACCGCCGCACCGATATTCTCACCCGCCTTCATCCTTCAACGAGCATTTTTCGGAGTACCTCCCGATGCGACATCATCCTGCAGCTTGGACAATTGTGTTGTGTATCGTCGCGATTGCGGCTTCGGCAAAGGGACAAGAACCGAAGTCGCCCGCCGCTTCCATCGCCCGCTACAACGTTGTGTGGCACTCGCCGTCCAACGATCCTTCCGGCCAAATGCCGATCGGCAACGGAGACATCGCGGCGGGAGTGTATGCCATTGAAGACGGCTCGCTGTACTTGCTACTCTCCAAGAACGACGCCTATACCTACAACGGCGACTTGTTCAAAACGGGACGCGTGCGAATCGACCTCGAGCCGAACCCTTTCCGCAAGGGCGAGCCGTTCACGCAAACACTAGACCTGCCGACCGGTTCGATCCGAATCGAGACCGACGACGTGACCTTCCGCGTGTGGGCCGACGCGAACAAGCCCGTGTACCACGTCGAGATTCACGCGTCGCATCCGGTGCGTGTTCGGGCGCAACCCGAATTTTGGACGCGATTCGACAGTTGTTTGTACAACGTCACTTCAGAACCCATCGATCCGCCCACGCAAGACGTGTGCTTGCAGCGCGACGGGCACATCGTGTGGTATTACTGGGTCGGCGATCGGAGCGTCTACCCGACCGAACTCGCGTTCTACGACGTGCCGCAGATGGCCGAGGTCATCCCCGACCCGTATCGCTTCAACACCTTCGGCAACTTGCTGGAAAGCCCCGATCTGGTCCATGAAGACGACGCCTTGCACGGCGAGGGAACCGATTTCGACATCCGGATTCACGCCCTGACGAAGAAGGCCGAACGGGCGGAAGACTGGATCGCCGCAATCGAGAACCAGGCGAAGCAACCGATCGACACGGCCGCCGACTGGAAGGCGCACTGCGAATTCTGGAACCGGTTTTGGAATCGCTCGTGGATCATCGCCAGCGACAACACGCTACCGCCGGAGCTACGCGAGAAATTCGACGGCGAGGGCTACATCTCTCATCGAAGCGAACCCGACGGCGCCGCCTTGGTCTCCCAGGCGTTCAACGTCTTCCGGTACCTGATGGCCTGTCAAAGTCGGGGAACCGTTCAAACCAAATTCAACGGCGGGCTCTTCACACAACCGTTGCGCTACACGAGTCAGCCTCGAATTCCGGCGGTTCAACAACCCGACGGCACGTGGCTCAGCCATGAAGACGCCCGTCTATGGGGCCGACGCTTCACGTATCAGAATCAGCGTCACCTTTATTGGCCGCTGTTGGCCTCGGGCGATTTCGACCTGATGCAACCGTTCTTCCGGTACTATTTCCACCTGTTGCCGATCCGCAAGGCGATCACGAAGGCCTGGTTCGGTCACGAGGGCGCTTACTATCGCGAGAACATCGAACCGACCGGCGGCGAGCGGGATTGCGGCAAGCGGGGCGGCGATCAGACCGAGGCCAAGCCGTTGAAAACCCCGCCGGGACAAAACGACGGTAAAGGATACTACCACAGCTACTATTTCACGTCGGGCCTCGAAACGACGGCCATGATGATCGACTATTACGCCCACACCGGCGACGAGAAGTTTCGCGATACGGTTCTCGTCCCGTTCGCCCGCGAAATCTTGCGGTTTTACGAGGAACACTATCCCCGCGAACCCGACGGACGGTTGCGTCTCGATCCGGCGCAAGTCCTCGAAACGTGGTGGGTCGCGGTGAATCCTGCTCCCGACGTCGCCGGCTTGCACTACTGCACGAATCGTCTCCTTGCCTTAGGGATAGGAACCGAAGCCGATCGACGTCGTTGGGCGCAGCTACAGAAGATTCTTCCGCCGGTGCCCATGCAAGAAGTCGAAGGCAAACCGGCGTTGGCTCCCGCCCTAATTTGGAAAGTGAAGCACAACCACGAAAACGGTGAACTCTATCCGGCTTTTCCCTTCCGACTGTTCGGCGTTGCCCAAGGGACGGCCGACATCGTGGCGAGAACGATGATGGTCCGCACGGAAAAAGACGCCTTCGGCAATGCTTGTTGGACGCAGGACCAAATCCACTGGGCCTGTGCCGGCGACGCCCACGAAGCGGCCGCAGGATTGGT
>CAYVVR010000003.1:0-24900 GCA_964454655.1 uncultured Planctomycetaceae bacterium
GTGCGCGTCGGTGAACCGAATTCCCTCGGCCGCCAGCTTATCGACATGCGGCGTGTGCACCTTCGAGTCGGGGTTGTAGCAACTCAGGTCGCCGTAGCCCATGTCGTCGGCCAAGATCACGACGATATTCGGCAGCTTCGATGGGGTTTCGGCGGCTTGCAGTCGGGCGGCGGTCGAAAATACGAGGCCGATACCGGCCAGCACGGCCACAAGTGTGGCAGCCACCCGACGATAACGTTGGCCGCACGGCAAAACTGCGTCTACAATGGCTCGTCGCCCGCTCACCCGGTGCAAATCCCCGACCATTATGTTTCTCCTTCGAGGTGGTTCGATTCGACGATACGACACGAGGAACCCTCGACTATCGGAACGATGGTTTCTTTCGGTTCCGGCGCACGCTCCGCCCGGCCCGTCGTCGCATCTTCCGTCTCTCTAAGAGTGGATATTGTACACAAAGAAAAGCATGGCACACAGTATTTTGAACGACGTCTTGGGGCCGGTGATGCGTGGTCCGTCCAGCTCGCACACGGCCGCGGCGTACCACATCGGGAAAACGATTTTGCCGCTTCTGGAAACGACGCCCTCGCGCGTGGTCGTCACGTTCGATCCTCGCGGATCGTATGCCCAGACCTATCGCCAGCAGAACGCCGACAAGTCGTTTGCCGCGGCCTTGGCCGGTTGGGCGTTGACCGACGAGCGATTCGAGCAAGCGCTCGAGGCCGTGGCGGCCCAGGGATGGGAACTCGTCTTTCGCACGGCTCCCATCGACGAGGCCGATCATCCCAACTACATGCGCATCGCGTTAGAAGGCGGTGATCGCCCGTTGGTGGTCGATGCGAAATCGACCGGCGGCGGGACGTTCGTCGTCTGTCGTATTGCCGGGGGGGCGTGTGCAATCGACGGGAAACGCTACGCGTGCGTCGTCTTCGCCGATGCGCATTGGACGCCGCCCGACGGCGAGTGGACCTGCTTGGCATCGGCCGACCGGGCGTCCGCCGCCGAATCGGTATGGCTGGGGGAATTCGTCGAGCCGATCGACCCGGAGGCCTTCGCCGATTCACCCCATGTGCATCGGGTGGTTGCGATACCCCCGGTGTATGCCGTGCCTCGCGGACCGGTGTGGTTCGAATCGGCCTCGCAAGCCGCCGAAACGGCGCTGCGCGAGAATCTTACGTTGGGGACGCTCGGCTGCCGCTACGAGGCGGCCTTGCTGGCGGCCGACGAAGCCGACGTGCGCGACGAAATGAAGCGTCGCCTCGGCGTGATGCGGGCCTCGGTCGAACAAGGTTTGGCCGGTGAAGGCCTGCGGTTGAAGCTCTTGGAGCCGTGTGCGGGCGAGGTTTTTCGCGGTTGTTCGCAACCCGGCGCGGCCCTGGGAGGAATGCCCAGTAAGGCGGCTGCTCGCGCGATGGCGGTGATGCATGTCGCGAACAGCGCAGGGGTGATTTGTGCGGCGCCGACGGGCGGATCGGCGGGCGTGCTGCCCGGCGTTCTGGAAACGCTCCGCGAGATGCTCGACCTCGACGACGATCGCTTGGTCGATGCGGCTTTCGCGGCCGGCGTGGTGGGATTGATTGTCGCCAATCGCGCGACGTTTGCCGCCGAGGTTGCCGGTTGCCAGGTCGAAATCGGCGCCGCCGGGGCGATGGCTGCTGCGGCGTCCGTCGAAGCCGTCGGCGGAACCGCCGAACAGGCGTTGGCCGCCGCTGCGGTGTCGTTGCGAAACACGATGGGCTGGCCGTGCGATCTGGTATTGGGACGCTGCGAGATTCCCTGCCACACCCGCAATGCGGCCGCAGCCGCCGGGGCCTTGGTGTGTGCCGATCTGGCTCGGTTTGGATACCGGAACCCTATTCCGTTGGACGAAACGATCGACGCCTCGCTCGCGGTGGGGACTTCGCTTCCGGCCGAGTTACGGTGCACATCGCGAGGTGGTTTGGCGATCGTCCCCTCGGTCGAACGCCTTGCCGCCCGCGAAACGCAAGGCGGATATTAGTTTCGCTTGCTGGTGAACAATCGAAAGGCGACTATATGCCGCACGACTGCAAGATGTGAAAATTTCTGAGAAGATACCCCGCACTCTTGCGGCATCTGTATCGATTGTCTACAAAGTAAATGTCCGGATCGGCGGTCTCATCTGAATGATGCGAAACGGGCGAACGACGCGAAGGCGGGGAAGCCGATCTTTTTGTGACCCGGACATCATCGGCGGCTCCGACTATTTTCCGTGCGTCGCTTTGCCGGCGGGTTGGTAGGTTCATGAACGTGCGAGTCTTGTCAGCTTCCGACGTGGCGAAAGCGTTGCCGATGCGCGAGGCCATCGAGGCCATGCGCGAGGCCTTTGCGTCGCTGGCGGCGGGAGAGGCGATCGTTCCCGAGCGGGCGAGGATCGATGTGGCCGAACCCCCCGGGACGGCGCTCTTCATGCCGGCCTATTCCGCCAAGGCCGGGGCCGTCACGGTAAAAACGGTTTCGCTTTTTCCGCAAAATCGGGAGCGCGGGCTGCCGCTGATTTCGGGATTGGTTTGCGTCTTTGACGGCGAGACGGGCTCTCCTCGCGCGTTGTTGGAGGCGGCTTCGCTGACGGCGATTCGCACGGGCGCCGTTTCGGGGTTGGCGACCGACTTGTTGGCGTCGCCCGACGCCGAGACGGCTGCCGTTTTCGGGGCCGGAACGCAGGGACGTACGCAGCTTCAGGCCGTATGTGCCGTGCGGCCGATCCGGCGCGCGTGGGTGTACGACGTGTCGCCGGCGGCCGCCGAACGCTTCGCTCGCGAAATGGCCGAATCGCTCTCGATCGACGTTCAAGTCGCCGACTGTCCTACGTGTGCGCTGAAGGAAAGCCGCATCGTGTGCACGGCCACGGTGTCGGACCGACCCGTTTTTGCCGACGACGCCGTTTTGCCGGGTGTGCATATCAACGCCGTGGGCTCTTACAAACGCACCGTGCAAGAGATTCCCGACGAAACCGTTGCGCGTTCGTGGGTGGTGGTCGATCATCGCCCGGCGGCGATGGCCGAGGCGGGAGACATCTTGGGACCGCTCGACCGCAAACGAATCACCCCCGACCATATCCGCGCCGAGCTGGGCGAATTGGTGCGAGGAAGCGTTTCGCCGCCGGGGAACGGGGCGGTCACGCTGTTCAAGTCGGTCGGCGTCGCCGTTCAAGATTTGTTCGCCGCGGTCGTCGCCCTGCGAAACGCCGAGCGAATGAATCTGGGGACGACGATCTCGCTGTGATGGTTGGAAAAGCGTCTGCGGGCGAATTACGATAAGTCGGATGTTCTCCCTCCGAACCTGCGCCGCGCGGTCGCGATGCTTTCGTGCCCTCGCGTGCGATCGCTTGATGTTTCCTTCCGATCGGTTCGTCCGGAACAGGCCGATCGTACGCTCGCCTTACTGGGGGATTTCGTGCCATGAGAACAGCCTTCGTGTTGTCCGTGTGGGGGATGATCTGCGCCTTGTCGGCGTATGGAACGCTAGGCGGGCCCATGGATGCCGCCGGGGCGGAATTGTTACAAAACGGCGGGATGGAAGCGGGAGACGATATCCCCGACGGCTGGCGGGCGACCGAAGGCGTTCAGGTCGTTCGGGATACCCGCGTCGCGCACGAAGGAACGGCCTCGGCTCGACTCGACGCCCGCGAAAAGTCGGGCAACGTGAACCAGATGCTCACCGGCATCGGCGGGAAGGCGGTAGCGATTTCGGGGTGGGTGAAGGCCCAACCGGGGACCGGCGCCGTCCAACTGTTCGTGTTGAATTTCGATACCCGCGACCAAAACGACTGGAAAAGCCTCGGCTGGCAAACCCTGGTGCGATTCAAGGAGGCGCCCGCCGACTGGACGCGGTTCGAAGGTACCTATGAGTTTCCGCCCGAGGCTGGAACGGCGATCTTCGGTTTGCTGATCGAAGGAAAGGGTGTTGCCTGGTTGGACGACGTTTCGCTCGAAGAGATCACCTCGGCCGAATTGACCGCCCGCCGACGGCAAGCGATCGTCGCCGAGTTGCCCGTGTACGACCTGGATCGGTTCTCGGGACCCGATCCGCAGATTCTCGAGGTCGGCATGGTCGCTACCGACATCGTGTGTTTGCACGTGTCCGAGGGCGTCATTCGTTTCGGTAAGTACGAACCGTACGTTCCCCGGCCGGGCGACGAAATTCGGGAAAAGGATCGCAAGCGGGAGCTGATTCGCGACGGAAAGGTGGTCGGCCTCATCGGCGGCAAAGAAGGAGCGTTGTATTTGCGCACGCCCGACGAATACACCGGCAGGCCGCTTGCGATTCGTGCGGCGCACGACGTGCAGGCGTACACGCTGACGGTCGACGGCAAACCGGTCGCCGTGACCGACGTGTACTTCAAGGTCAAGCCGTTCGGATATGCCCAAGGCCGATACGGCAAGGACTATTTCCTGTTCTTGAAGACGGACAAACCGCTGCCGCAACAGGCAACATGCGTGTTGCAGTTCGACCGAAAGATCAACCTCGAACCGCCGAAGGTGAGTTGGAAGAACGACGCAACCTCGCTGTACAGCGAAGCCGTTCACGTCTCGCATACGGGTTTTCGTCCCGACGATCCGGCCAAGGCGGCGTTTTTGTCGATTTGGTTGGGCACCGGCGGCCCCTACACCGGCTACTGCGAAGGAATGCCCTTTGATGTGATCGACACCGAAACGGGGCGTAGCGTATTTCAGGGCACGACGACGTTGCGGAAACGACACGACGAATCCTCGTTCGGCTTTCATGCCCGGGGACGCAATTTCCCCAACACCGACGTCTACCTGCTCGACTTTTCGAGCTTGAAACGACCGGGGAAATACGTCGTGAGCGTCGGCGGCATCGGGTGCAGTCGTCCCTTCGTGATTGCCGAAGACGCCTGGGACACACCCCTGCGGACCTCGCTGCGCGGATTCTTCCATCAGCGCAGCGGCATTGCCTTCGAACCGCCGTATGCCGATTATTCGCGTCCTCGCGATTTCCACCCCGACGACGGCAACGTGTTCTACGAACTGTCGATTTCACAGTGGGAATTCGCCGACAAGCTCGGCGACGGAAATCTCCACGAGCTGACGAAGTACGCGACCGATCGCGTCGTGCCGAACGCGTACGGCGGCCTGCACGATGCAGGCGATTACGACCGGCGCGTGTACCATCTCGACTGCACGCGGAAGATGCTCGAACTGTACGAGCTGTTTCCCGCTTATTTCGCGTCGTTGCGGTTGCCGATTCCGGAAGCCGACGACGACGTGCCCGACATCGTCGACGAGGCGTTGTGGAACCTGTGGCTGTATCGCCGAATTCAACGGGAAGACGGCGCCGTGCGCGGCGGCGTGGAAACACCGGGACATCCGAAGCCCGGCGAGTGTGCGTTTACCGACAGTTATCCGAAATACGTGTTCGCCCCCGATCCGCGGGCGTCGTGGACGTATGCGAGCACCGCCGCCCGGGCCGCGGTCGTCTTGCGGATGCTCGACAAGGTCGAAGAGGCCGACGGATGGGCGAAAAGTGCCCTGGCCGCGATGGAATGGGCTGAACGCGAATATCTTTCCAACCGACCGAAGTACGAAAGCTATAAACGCTGGAGTAAGGCCAAAGACGATCGAAACCTCGCAGCCTTGGAGCTGTATCGTCTGACCGGCGATCCGAAGTGGCACGACCTATTTCGCGAGACGTGCGGGTTCGTCGATTCGGACACGGTTTACCAGCCCGGGAAGTACGAGCAATTCGACGCGGCGTTTCTCTACGCGCGAATGGATGCGGCACTAGCCGATCCGGACATTCGACGTCATGCACTGGCGGGAATCACGGCCCATGCCGAATCGCAGATCGACTTTGCCGACCGGCAGGCGTTCCAATGGACGGCCCCCGATGCAGGGCGACCGATCATCGTGGGCACGCTCAGCACGCCGCAAGGTCAGTCGCTTTGCCGCGCGCACTACCTGACCGGCTCGCCGCGCTATTTGGAATGGGCGGTTCGGACGACGCAGTTCAGCACGGGGGCGAACCCCGACAACATGACATACACGACCGGGCTCGGCTATCGGTCGCCGCAGTATCCGTTGTTCGTCGATTTCTACGTGATGGGGTTGGAAAAACCGCCCACCGGTTTGACGTTGTACGCACACCTCGATCCGAAATTCCTGAGCAGCGATTGGGGCTTCGTGTGGATCACCGGCAAGCACATGCTGCCGAAGCAGGATCAGTGGCCGCTTCTGGAAATGTTTTGCGACGTGTATCACTGGCCGATGGTCGACGAGTTCACCGTCCACCAGACCATGGGACCGGCGTTGTACGTGTGGGGCTATCTTGCGGCACGCGATCGCCGGTAAAGTGTAACGGCGGTAGTTGTTGTAAGTAGGACGAAGAAATTGCGGCTGCCTTTTGGCGAGTATTTTCGCAGGGGCGGCCGCGATCGCGTTTTCGATGGCGACCTAGTTGCGAAATCTGTAGCGGCGGCGCAAACCCTGTGCACGAGGCATGCCCCAAACGGCGGTTGCGACGCGTCTGCGAGCGGGAAACCGGCATCGCCGATGCGTGGTTCGACGCCAAAATTTCGAAGCCGGGGCGTTTGTCGCATCTCGTTGGTGCGACCGTGTTTAGAAAATATTTGCGAAGGCGATTCGAGTATTCTTTAGAAAATCTTTTGACTTTCGGCCGGTAGCGTGTATAGACATAGTGCGGCGGGAAAAACCGAGCGGAAACAGGGGCCGCCGGAACCTGCCGCGAGCCAAACTCTCCTCAATCGTTTCTTTCGACACGGGGGTGCTCCATGCGAAGCGAGCACTGCTACCGGCAACGGCGGACGCGGAGGACGGCACGATCCGGTCCGAGAGACCGGGGGGCTCGGTAAGGCCGGGCTCCCCCTTCCGAGAAGGGCCGCCGACGCAATGCGGCCCCAAGCGTTTCGCCCGGTGAAGACGCGATCATCGGGATCCGTCGCCGGGGACTGTGGAGCGAAACTCGTGTAAACGAGGTGGGCCATGTCGAGGTACCGAGCACGTTCCAATCCCGGTTGAGGGGCGTCCGGTTGCGGCGACCGCGACGCCCGAACCCGGTCCGAATCGCCTGGTCTTCGTCATCGGAGGAGTGCCTATCGAAGCACGTCGCGGCAACCTCGGTTGCCGAACAATTCGGTTGTCTCCTTGAAAAACGCATCGGGATCGACGGAGACGTCGTGCCGAGCCGGATGGCAACCGCCCGAAACGAAATCGCGAGAACATCCCCGAAAAGGCCGCGTCGGTGTTTCCCTCGGCGGCTTGGGAATGCAGCTCGGTATTGTCCATCAGCTTCTTCGCGATCGACTTCCGGCCCGAACGGCCGCGGGTCGGAAAATCTCGGGCGACCATCGGTCAGCGTGTCGAAGCACGCAGCACGCCTCGCGATCGCCGGTGCGTTTTTTTATGCGCCGATGCGGTCGTCCCCGAAGTTTCCGGTGGTCGCTTGAAGGCCGAGTGCCTGTCGATCGTTCCCGAAACGTGGTACCCTAATCGTGTTTGTCGTCTGAAGGAAACGGTTGATACGAAAACCACGATCGATTGAAACGACAGGAAAAGGGCAAGCAACGGTGACGGCACGCAAACCGGTGGGCCTGTTCTTGGCGGGAACGGATACGGGAGTCGGGAAGACGTATGTCGGTGCGTTGATCGCGGCCGCGCTGGTTCGGCAGGGACTGCGCGTCGGGGTCTACAAGCCCGCCGAAAGTGGTTTGTCGCCCGACGAACCGGACGATGCGACGATCCTGTGGGAAGCCGCGGGGCGTCCCCGCACGCTGCAAGAGGTGTGTCCGCAACGATTCTCGGCACCTTTGGCCCCATACCTGGCCGCCCGCGAGGAAGGCAAAGAAATCGACGAAGCCCTGTTGTTCGACGGGCTTGCGCCGTGGCTGGAATCGTCGGACATCGTGTTGGTCGAAGGGGCGGGCGGTTTGATGTCGCCGATCTCCGACGATTTGTTCGTCGCCGACTTGGCCTACGAGTTCGGTTTTCCGCTGGTGATCGTGGCCCGGAACGTGCTCGGTTCGATCAACCAGACGCTGCAAACCTTGATCACCGCCGCGGCGTTTCGCGACGGCTTGGAAACGGCGGGCGTCGTGTTGAACCATCCGCAGCCGCCGGGCGACGGCGACGTGAGCTTGGCCACCAACCGACGCGAAATCGAGCGTCGCAGCGGACCGCCGGTATTGGCCGAAGTCGCCTGGAACGCCCGCGAGTTCGATGCCCAAGTCGATTGGTTCCGCCTTGCGAAACCCCCGCGGGCGGAGCGCTGACGATCCGAAGCCCTCGGCCGGAAAGCGGAGCGAGTCTCGACGATCGCGTAAGGATCACGAGGAAACACGATGGAGACGATTCGCGGCAACATCTACGATTACCCCAAGTATTACGACGTCCTTTTCGGTTCCGACTGGGCCGCCGAGTTTCGTTTCTTGAAGGCGTGTTTCGAGCGGTTCGCGAAGCGGCCGGTGAAACGCCTGTTCGAACCGGCCTGCGGCACGGGGCGGTTGATCTATCATTTTGCGAAGGCGGGCTACGAGGTCTCGGGACTCGATCTGAACGAAAAGGCCGTCGAGTACTGCAATCGGCGGTTCGAGAAGGCGGGGCTTCCTCCGGCGGCGGTGGTGGGCGATATGAGCGACTTCAAGCTCAAGCGAAAGGTCGATGCCGCCTTCAATACGATCAACAGCTTTCGGCACTTGCAAACCGAGAACGAAGCCCGCGGCCATCTCGAATGCATGCGCCGAGCGGTCGCCAAGGGCGGCTTGTACGTGCTGGGGTTTCACCTGACGCCCAAGGGGCGTCCGAGTTGTGATCGCGAAGCGTGGGTGGCACGCCGGGGCCACTTGCAGGTGTCGTCGTACATGGAATCGCTGTCGCTGGATCGTCGGCGCCGCGTCGAACGGGTGAAATTGGTCTTCGACGTCTACACGCCCTCGCGGCAGTTTCGCATCACCGACGAGTTTCCCTTCCGCACGTACACGGCCGAGCAATTCGGTCGATTGCTCGACGAGGTCGGCGGCTGGAAAATCGCGGCCACATACGATTTCGCGTACAATATCAATGAGCCGCAGCCCGTGACGAGTCGATCGGAAGACGTCGTGTTCGTCTTGCGGCGAGAGTGAACGACCGTCACGGCGATTTCGGCAAGGAGAGGAACCGTCCGCCGCCGTCACGCGACTTTTTCGCGACGCGTATGGTACAATCGTCACGGCTTGCGCGGACGTTTTCGAAGCGGCAATCGGATGGAGGAGTAGCGCGATCGTGGTCTTCGGCGCATCGGTGCAGGTGGTGCATGCCCGACCGGCCGGGCAGCTCCAAAATGCATCGCAAATTGCAGCGCGATTGTTTCCGGCTTATCGGTTGGACGGCGGAACCGTTCAACTGGCCGGCTGCGCGCTTGAAGACCATCTGTTCGTCCGGTTCCGGATTCGCCTCGGCGACGATCGCGAAGAAACCTATTTTGCCGACGCCCAGGCGAAGTTGTTGGAGCCGTTGCAAGTCGACGGCCTGGGATTGCGCGACCTCGAGACCATTCCCGAACCGCCGGAAGGTTGGTCCGAAAAACGGCTCGATCGGTTGTGGGAAGTCGTCCGACGCACGATAAGCGAACGGACCGGCCTCGCCGAGCCCGAGCCGATGGAAGCGGTGTGCATCTGGTGCCGATACGTGACCGGCAAATTGCGGTTTCACTTCGGCGCGAAGACGGCCGAACAGGCGTTTGCCGGTTGGACGCGACGTTTGAAGGCGCCGCCGGCGACGTGTCCGGCGACGGGAACGCCCACGTACCATCTCACGCAAACCGACGACGCCCGCATCGCTGCGGCCGAACGCATCGCCGTGTGCGAAGAAACCGGCAGCCGCGTACTCGACAGCGACTTGGAGACGTGCGAGTTGACCGGCAAGCGGGTGCAAGCCGGGTTGCTGGCGTTGTGTCCCGTGACCGGACGCAAGATTTTGGCCTATCGGTTGTTGCCGTGCCGATTGTGCGGCGAAGAGGTCGATCCCGACTGTCTGGAAGACGACGTGTGCCGGGCGTGTCGACGACCGGCGCCGGTATCGGCCGACGATCCGCGGATCGTCCGCTTGACCTCGGAACATCCCGCCTTGGAAAAGTGGGGACGCTGGCGATTGTCGGAGACGGCGACATCGTACATCGTCGCCGCCCGGCGTTGGTTGCGGCAGGGCTTGTTCGTATTCGACAAAGAGACGCTCACGCTGCGCGCCGCAGCGGTCGGCGGAAGATTGGCTTCGCTGGAAAAACTACGAAAAATCGACGATCCGCAATCGATCTTGGAGACCGAGGCCGACGTAGGATAAGCTTAGGGCGAAAAAACGCCGGTTTTCAGGCGACCAGCGCGGTTGCCGGCGAAGGAGAAGGGCGACCGCTCGCGCACCGAGGGCTCGATCATGCTCGGCGATACCGGGCACGGAGGTCGGGGAAGGCATGGGAATCGAATTTCGATTGGGCGCGCGACTTCGCGTCTGGCTGTGGTTCGGCTTCTTGACGCTGTTGTTCTTGGCGGCCTTGTTGGCTTTGGCCTCGTTTCTGGCGTATCGCGCGGCGACGCACGTACCCGACTTCTACCGCGAATCGTTGGTTCTTGATCCGCAAGCGGCCGCTCAAGCGACCGATCGTGTGCTCAAGAAGGCAGCGGCACTTAGCAACGAGGCGGGACAACCCGGCGCGTGGTCGATCGAGTTCACCGAAGACGAAATCAACGGTTGGCTGGCCTACGACCTGCCCGAGAACCATCCGCGAGCGCTGCCGGCGGGTATCTCCGATCCCCGCGTGCACATCGAGAAAAACGACTTCACGCTCGCCTGTCGCGCCGAACGCAAAGGCGTGCAAACGGTAATCACCGTGACCGTCGACGGCTACGTGACCGGCGACGGCGAAGTGGCCGTGCGGGTGAAGCGCGCCAGGGCGGGTATTCTGCCGTTGCCCATGGAGGAGCTGATCGAGAAGATGATCGCCGCGGCGACGAAGGCGGGGTTGGGAGCCCGACGCATGCAACAAGAGGGCGATCCGGTCATCCTTTTCGACGTCCACGGACTGGCCGGTAAGAAAGAGATCCTCAAGTTGCAGACCGTCGAGATCGGCGACGGCGTCGTCCGGCTGAGCGGCGTGACCCTGTCTCGTGAAAATGCAGAAAAAGCGGCGTCTTCATAGGCGGCGTAAGCGGGGAGAGGATCCCGCAGTTGCGGCAAACGGGTATAATGAACAAACGGCGCGACGACCGAGAATCACGATCGACAGCCTTGCGGCGGGGGTAAGCTTTTCTTGGCGTTTTCGGCCGTCGGTCGACGTGGCGACTCGGCACGCCCGGTTGCGGCGTGCGTCTTCCGGCCCGCGGGGGTCGGTCCGAGGACTTTCATCGTTCCGCCGAAGCGGACGCGATCATGAACATGCGTGCTGCCCCAAAAAGCTTTCGCTTGCACATCGGCATCTTCGGCCGACGGAATGCCGGTAAATCGTCGTTGCTGAACATGCTCACGCGGCAAGAGACGTCCATCGTCTCTGATACGGCGGGCACGACGACCGACCCCGTCGAAAAACCGATGGAGCTGTTGCCGCTGGGGCCGGTGTTGTTCATCGACACCGCCGGAATCGACGACGAAGGGGCCTTGGGGGAGCAACGCGTCGAAAAGACGCTGCAAGTCGTCGATCGGACGGACTTGGCGCTGTTGGTGGTCGGTGAAGGCCGTTGGACCGAGTTCGAAGAGCGGCTCTTGCAGGTCTTCTACGAACGTGAGATACCGGTCATCGTCGTTTTCAACAAGTGGGATCTCAATCGGCCGCCCGACAAGCTGGCCCAAGATCTCGAAGAACGCGACATTCCCTGGGTGGCGACGATTGCAAACCGGGGCGAAGGCCTGAACGTGCTGCGCGAAGCGTTGATCCGCACGGCACCGGCCGAGTTCATCGACGCCCCGCCGATCATCGCCGACCTCGTGTCTCCGGGCGATGTGGTCGTGCTCGTCGTACCGATCGACAAGGAAGCCCCCAAGGGGCGGTTGATTCAGCCGCAGGTTCAAACGATCCGGGAACTGTTGGATGCCGACGCCTACGCGATGGTCGTCAAAGAGCGGGAACTGGCCGCGGCCCTGCGCGACTTGAATCGTCCGCCCGCCTTGGTCGTGACCGACAGCCAGGCGTTCTTGAAGGTCGCCGCCGATACGCCGCCCGAGGTGCCGATGACCTCGTTTTCGATCTTGTTCGCAAGACAAAAGGGCGACTTGTGTCGGTTCGTCGAAGGGGCGTTGGCGATCGACGATTTGAAGCCGGGCGATCACGTGTTGGTGGCCGAGGCCTGTTCGCATCATCCCATCTTGGAAGACATCGGACGGGTCAAGATTCCTCGCTGGTTGCGGCAGTACGTCGGCGGCGAGTTGCACTTCACGCACGTGCAGGGACACGACTTTCCCAACGATTTGCATCGGTATCGGCTGTTGGTCCACTGCGGGGCCTGCATGTGGAATCGTCGCGAGATGCTCAGCCGGATGATGCGTTGCCGCCGAATGGGCGTGCCCGTGTGCAACTACGGCATGACGATCGCGTACACGCTGGGAATCTTCGATCGCGCGTTGCAACCGTTCCCCGATGCGTACGAGACGTACCGGCGGCTGATGCGCGAACGGGCGGCGGCGAAAGAAAACGTCGCCGAACGCGATTGAACGTCCGGCGACGCGTGCGGGTTGCAGCAAAGCGAATCGCGACGATTCAGAAGCCGCGGGCGGCCTTGATGTCGTCGAAGTCGCGCAAGTGGTAGTCGATGCCGACGTAGTCGAGCAGGCTGCACAAGCTGCGCAGGGCCACGCCCAGACCGTCGGGGCCCGAGAATCCGCCGAACTGCCCACCGCCTTTCACGTGCGGTTCCAGGTCGAGGAACACGCCGGGAACCCCTTGGGCGGCCAGCTTTTGTTCCAATTCCGGCAAGATCTCGGCGAAATCGCGCAAGATCTGTTCGTGGCCGGTGTCGCCCATGTTCGCGGGCACGAAGTTCTTCAGCATGTCTTCATCGACGTGACCGCCCTTGCCGTCGCGTTGCGGACGACGATAGTCCTTGATGTGCAGCCAGCCCAAGCCGGGCTTCATCGCCAGGTATTCCCGGTAGATGTCGTCTTGCGTGTAACCTTGGACGACCAGGTTGGCTCCATCGAAGATGAGGACCATGGCCGGGTGGTTCACCTGTTTGTAGATTTCGGCCAACAGGCGGCCGTTCTGACCGACGAGGTTCGCTTCGACCTCGAGCCCGAAAATCACGCCGGCCTTTTGACATGCATCGGCGATTTTTCCGAGCTTGTCGGCGACTTCGGGAATATGCGGCTCGGGATCGGTGTCTTTCGGATGATAGAACGAAAAGCCGCGAATGAGCTTCGTTTCGAAGCGATTGGCCAGTTCGCACGCCCGGGCGACGTCTTCGGCGAGGTACTTGTCGAACGGAATGTAGACGTTCTTCGTGCCGTCTTCGACATCCTTGAGCTTGACCTTGCCGATCGGGGATCCGATCGACGAAACCTTCAGTCCGTAGTCGGCCATCAGCCGCCGGACGGTGTCGATTTCGTCGTCGGTCAGCTTCATCACGTTCTTGATTCCGTTGCCGACGTCGATGAACCGAATGCTGAAGTATTGCAATCCCAATGCGGCGAACGCGGCGAATTGCTCGACCGCCGTCTTGTTGATGGCGGCTTCGTCGGCGAAACCTGAAAGCAAAACACGGGGGCGCTGGGCCATGAATGCGTCTCCTTCCATTGCGTAAACGGGGGAGTGGTTCGTTTCTCGTGTGCAAGTCGACCCGTCATCGAAACCACGATGACCCGGCAAACCATGGAGGCCGATCGCGAGCCGCCGGTGCAAACCGCAAGCGGCCCTCGGCGAGAGTTTGCTATTGTCACCCACCCAAATTGCGCCGACAACCCCCGCAAGATCGACGCGCCGCCGACGAACAGGCCGATGGACGTGGTTGTTGAAGCGACTTGCTTTCCCCCGCGGTAGAGTGGTATTTCATTGACCCGACCGTGGTGTTTCGTATCATGAACAATGGTGTCGAAGCGTCTTGTGATCGTGCGACTGCGGCGGTACCCACGTGATGAGATTGCCTGCGGCTTGGTCCGAACAGAGTTCGACAGCCATAGCAGGCAATGCCGAGGTGACGGAGACGTCTCGAGTCGGGGGAAGTGGTCATGAAATCGTGCGGATTTTCTTGGGCGGTTCTCGTCGCTGTAGGCGGTCTAATGTTGGGCGGGGCCGCGGCTTCGGCCGAGACACGCACGTGGAAGACGCAAAGCGGAACGACCATCAAGGCCGAGTTCGTCCGCATTGCCGACGACAAAGTCGTGCTTTTGCGGGGAAGCCGACCGACGCTCGTCCCGTTTGCGTCGCTTTCGCCCGAAGATCAGGAATACTTGCGAGAGTTGCTCACGAAGCAGGGCAAGGCCGAGTTGATTCCCGACGTCTCGGCGAGCCCTGCGCCGTCGCGTCCGACCAGGCCAACGCCTTCGACTCGCCCGACGACGCCCGGTCCGCAGCGTCCGCGATCGGGCTCGAGTCCGTTCGAAACGCAAAGCGGTGCTGCGTCTTCGCCGTCGCCTTCGTCGGGAACCGGCGCGCCGACCGTCCCGGGACTTCCGGCGGGGGTGCGATCTATCCAAGAAGTGCGCGCCATGGTGGGGCCCGACGCGACACCCGACGAGATCATCAAGGCGATGTTCGGCGACGAGGATCGCGTGTGGCGGGACAGGGCCGGGAAAACGATTCGCGCGAAATACGTGCGCGTGGATCATGCCACGGGGATGGTGGTCTTGTCGGCCGACGGTCGGGAAATCAGCGTGCCCGTGGTCGCCTTGAGCCGCGACGATCAATACTATGTGGGCTTCCGCGCTGCCGTCGAGCGGCAGCTTCGCGCAGCCGCGGGCGAGTCGTCGAGTGCCCAACCTTCCGGGCCGAGTACCGGGTCGGCAGGTTTCGGGAGTCGGCCGCCGATGCCCGGCCTTGGGACGAATCCCTTGGGTTCGCCCAGCGGCCACGATGTTTCCGGTCATGGTGTCGAAGGCGAGGAAGAAGAATACGGATCGATGCCGTCGGGGTCCGGCAACTACGGCTACGGGGCGGAGGATACCGGCCACGACGTGACCGGTCTCGAAGAAGAGCAAGAGGAGGAATATGCCTCGGAAGCCACCGGCCACGACGTCGGATCGGCTCCCGGCGGTTACGGCTCGCGGCCGCCGGAGACGTCGCTTGCTTCGGCCGAGACCGGGCACGATGTGGGCGGTTCGGCGCCCGAGTCGTACGGTTCGCCGGGCTTTTCCGGTTCCTCGTCGCCGCAGTTGAAGCCGCCCGCTCCCGAGCCGGAGGAGGAGTATGTATCGGTTTGGGTTTGCGAGTCGTGCGGCCACCAGTTCGAGGCGTCGGATGAAGAGGTTCACACCGGCATGAAGTGCCCGAACTGCGGCATCGTGTTCGGCGAGATCGATCGTGACGGCGACGGCACGTACGAAGAAAAGTCGCCGGTGGTAAAAGCCGGGTTCTATACGGGCTTGGTAAGAATCGGCATCGGCGTGATCGTGTTGATCGCTTCGCTGGGCGGACTCATCGCCGGCATCAAGAGAGCATCGAGCTGAGCCGAAACACGAGTCGGCCGCATGAGGCATCGTGCGGCATCGTGGCGGGGTGAAGGGGGCGTCGAAGACCGGAGGCCCGTTCATGTTGTCGATTCGATGTCCACATTGCACGGGCCGACTGAAGGTTCCTAGCGAGGCCGTCGGCGCGTTGCGACGCTGTCCGCTGTGCGGAAAGGCCTTCACGGTGCGTCCGCCTGCGCCCCGACCGCAAGACGCCGGATACGAAACCGTGGAGCCGGGCGACCAACCGGCGGAAAAGTACGTCGGCGCGATCTGTCCAACCTGCAACGCGTCGTTGTATGCGCCGGTTTCTCAGGCGGGGACGGAAATCACTTGCGAGGATTGCGGTGCACGGATTCGGCTTCCCGACAAAGCGACGGCTTCCGATCGAAATAGGACGCCGTTGCCGAGTGCTTCGACGGAAGACGAGTACGAGCTTGCCGACGCGGATTGGTACGCGCCCGATCGCCTTCGAAAAAACAAGCAAAAGTACGTGTCGACGACCTGCGGAAGGTGCGGCACGCGCGTGACCGTCGAGCGAAGCCGAGTCGGTACGACGGTTCCGTGTCCCGACTGTGATCATCCGGTGCTGATTCGAGAGCCGCCGCCCGCCGAGAAACCGTCGTGGGCGAGTACGACCGTCCGCCTGGGGAGCACGTACGGGGTGAAGAAACCGGTTCCGGTCGAAGAGCCCGAGTATCGCTTTCTAGTCGATCCGGAGCGAGCGAAAGATCGCTTCATGGTCGATCGTGAGTTGCCCGACCCGCCTCGGTTTCCCTTCTTGAGCGGCGTGTGGACGTATCCCTTCTATCGCAGCACAGTGTTACCGATGGTATCTGCGATCGGGGCGGGCGTGCTTGCCGCGGGATTGCTCGAGCTGGTGGCGGTGTTATGGCAAGGGTTGAGTTTGGCGTCGATCGCCGTCGTACTCATGCTACCCGCTGCCGCTGCATTCGGCCTGTTTTGGTTGTTCGTGGCGGGGTTTGCGGCCTTCGGGACGATCGCCGTCACCAGCGAGGGCTACGATCAGGTCGAGGGTTGGTCTGAAACGCCGTGGCTTGATCGAGTAGGTGTCGTGTTCTACTTCGCGTTTCCCCTGGGGGAGACGTCTATTTTGGCCTCGCTGGTCGCGGGGGCGGCGCAGCAATTCGGCGGAAATCCCGTCGTGGCCGGGGCCGTTGCCGTGGCGGTTTTTTATCCGGTCTTATTGCTTTCGGTATTGGAGCGAGGCTCTCCCTTCGAGCCGTACTCGGCGATCGTTTGGGTATCGCTTTTTCGCCGGGCAGGCGTGTGGCTGCGTTTTCACTTGACCGGTAGCGTGCCGGTTGGTCTTTGCGCGGCCGGTTTGTGGTGGCTGCGTTTGCGAATCGGTGGTCTTGCCTGCTCGCCGATCGAAGCCGTCGTGATCACTTATTTGTGGATGGTCTATCACCGTTTGCTCGGCCGAGTCGGTTGGTACTTGAACCAGACCGGTACGCCGGCCGGCAACTCGAGCAAGCGAACGCTCGAAGCCGCAACTCACGAGTTGGAAGTGGCCGGCCAAGATCTCCGGGCGGCGCTCGAGCGACCGCCGCGGAGATGACGGCGCGTTCTCGAGCGTGGGAGTTCGACACGCAACACGCGTGTTGCCCGGCGGCGTGCGTTACGGGGTGGACGTTTTCAGCGGGCCGCGTTTGGCTTCCAACGCCTCGGCGATGGCCAGTGCCAAATCGACGTCTTTGCAGGGCTTGGTGAAGTACTTCCACACGCGGCCCTCGTTGATGGCACGAATGGCGGCCTCGACGCTGGCGTGTCCGGTGAGGACGATGCGGGTCACCTCGGGGAAGAAGTCGGCGACCCAGGCCAGCAGTTCGCTGCCGGTCATGCCGGGCATTTGCTCGTCGGCGACGATGACGTCGACCGGCCACTTCATGAGGACTTCCTTGGCTTCCTTTCCGGAACGCGCCGTGAAGATGCGGTACGGTTGGTGCCGCAGCGTTCGCAACAAGCCGCTGAGCAGGTTCGGGTCATCGTCTACCAGCAATACCGTGCCGTGCATGGTCGTCGCTTTCGTCATGAGGTCGATTCGTGTGGTTTCGGTTCGTTCTTCGGGTGACGGTCGGTCGGCTCATTCGCCGCCGTCGGAAGTCAGGGCGCTGACGAGGACGGTGTCGCGTCCATGTTCGTCGTCCAACGCCGGTTCATGGACGGGCAGCCGAATGATAAAGGTCGTTCCCTTGCCGACTTCCGACTCGAACGTGAGCACGCCGTTGTGTTTTTCGACGATTGTGTTGTAGGCGATCGCCAGGCCCTGACCGGTTCCCTTCCCCACGCCTTTGGTCGTGAAGAAGGGGTTGAAAATCTTGTCTCGCAGTTCTTCGGGAATACCGGTGCCGGTATCGCTGATGCGGGCTTCGATCCAGTCGTCGTCGATCTTGCGGGTGGCGAGGGTGATCGTGCCTTTTTCGTCGGTGCCGTCGACGACGTCGCCGATCGCGTGCGCCGCATTGACGATGATGTTCAGAACCGCCTGATTCAGTTCGGCGGTGAATACCGGGACGGTTGGTAGGTCGGGGGCGAAGTCGGTCTTCAATTCGGCCACGTATTTCCATTCGTTCCGCGAGACGGCGGCGGCCGTTTCGAGGACGTGGTTCAAGTCGACCGGTTGCTTTTCGCTGCTGCCGGGATGCGAGAATTCCTTCATCGCCCGCACGATCGTAGCCACCCGCTCGACGCCGTCGAGCGATTGGCGAATCGCTTGCGGGATTTCTTCTCGCAGATATTCCAGGTCGGCATCTTCCAAGGCTTCTTCGGCCTTGGTGATGAGTTCCGGCGGAACGGGACCGTTCTTGGCGGCTTCGTGGACGGCGCTGAGGGCGTCGATGACCGCGTCGAGATCGGCGAAGGAATCTTCGAGGAAGCGGATGTTGTCGCCCACGTATTGCGTCGGCGTGTTGATTTCGTGGGCGATGCCCGCCGCCAGATGCGCGACCGCTTCGAGTTTTTGGGCCTGCGCCAACTGGCCTTCCATCTTCTTGCGTTCGCTGACGTCGACGGTGATTTCGGCGACGAACCAATCGCCGTTCTCGTCTTGGTAGGGGACGGCGGTCGTTTGCACCGGGCGATTGTCTTCCCGCGGTAACGTGCGTTCGACGACGACCGGTTTCTTCGTTTGCAACGCTTTTCCGGCGGCGCAGGTCCAGCAGGGCTCTTGTTTGCCGCAAAAGTACTCGTGCGCTGTCTTGCCGCGGAAGTCGCCGTAGATCTTCTGTCGGTTGCGGTCGACGTAGATCATGCGGCACTGGTTGTCCATGATACTCATGCCGGTGCGCGTGATTTCCAGCAGCATTTCCATCCGCCGCTGCAATCGCTCCATTTCCTGGACGGCCTGCCGGGCGTTGAGGATGCTGCCGATGCGCTCGGCCAGGTCTTCAACCAGCGGACGGTGCCGCTCGAGTTGTTCCTTCAGTTCCGCGGGAACATCGCAATCTTCGACGGCGACTTCCAACGCCCCGGCGTATTGGTCGCGGACGAAGATCGGCGCGCTCACGACAAAGGGCGTGTCGACGAAGCGATCCGAGATGAACGTCTGTTCGTACATCGTGAGGCGGGCGTGCACGATGCCGGT
The DNA here is from genome assembly GCA_964454655.1 of uncultured Planctomycetaceae bacterium. GTDB lineage: Bacteria > Planctomycetota > Planctomycetia > Pirellulales > Thermoguttaceae > CAYVVR01. The sequence continues at coordinate 19,219 of CAYVVR010000003.1, forward strand.
ATCGGCAAAGGCCCCGGGAATCAGTTGCACGGCACGTTGCAGGAACCCTTCCAGGGGAAGCTGTTCTTCCGCCAATCGCGTGATGGCGAACATCGTCTCGAGCTGGTGTTTTTGGCGTTCGAGTTCCGCCGACTGCGTGCGAAGTTCGTCTTCTATCGCTTCGCGTTGGCGCTCTTCCTCGGCGCGGTCGAGACGGGCCTTGAGGATCGGCCCCAGGTACCGAGCAATGTTCTCCAACGCGTCTCGCTCGTCTTCGGTGTAGTCTTCTTCCTTGTTCGCGACGAAAAGGGCCCCGATCAGGCGGTCGCGGTACACGATCGGCGTTCCCAGAAATCGCGTAATGGGAACGTGTCCCTTCGGCGGTGTGAACGGGCGGTTCGCCAAGATGGTCTTGCGCTCGGTGAGAACCTCACCCCACACGCCGCCCCATACCTCGCGGGGCAGCACGATCGACTTGTCGGCCATCTGGCATTCTTGCCAGATGTCGCGGGTCATCGAGGGGCATACCAGCGATCCTTCCCCGTCGATGTAACCGAAGATGCCGTAGCGGCTCTTCAATTTCGTCAGGATGACCGAGAGAACTTCGGCGTAGGCCTCTTCGCCCGGGAAAGCCAAAAACGTGTTGGCGATCGTCGTGAACAGTTCCGCTCGACTTTGAGACTGCACGAGAGACCGTTGGAGCTCGAGGTTGCCTGCCGGCAGCAGGCTGACCGTCACCGAGTGAATCTTGCCTTCGCGCGTACGCTGGGGGATGGCCGTGATCGTCGCCTGGAAGCGTTCACCCCTCGCCGTCGCGCGGATCGCCGTGCGGGTCACGGCGCGGTTCTGTTTAACGGCCGTCACCGCCACGCAACAATCATCCCCTTCGCCGGTGTGCGGCAGCACATCGCAGCAGTGTTTGCCGAGGCAATCTTCCCGCTTGGTGTGCATCAATCGGCAATAAGCGTCGTTGATGTCGCGGACGATACCTTCGGTGTCAACCAGCATCCGTGGGACGCCGTCTTCCAAGGCTTCGGCGGCAAATGTCACGCCTTGCAGTTCGGCGAGCGTTCCGTGGGCTTCCGATTCGCTTCGCCAACACTCGGCGAGAACGCGTTCGACGATGGCGGGAAGTTCGCGGGTGATCTTGCCGGGGCCGCTTTTGCGGAAGAAGGCCGCGTTACCAAGATGCTCGGCTTGGAAGGCGATCTCTTCGCTTGCCGAGGCCGTGGCCAAGATCGCGCCGGGCAGCGGCCGCATGCGATCCAATTGCTTGAGGAGCTCCAGACCCGTCATGTCGGGGAGATAGTAGTCGGTCATGACCAGGGCGTAATTTCCGCGACGATAGGCCTGAACGGCCTGTTCGCCGTTCTCCACCGCCGTGACGAGGTGACCCGCACCTTCCAACACGGCAGCGAACAAACACCGTTGGTCGTGATCGTCTTCCACCAGCAGGATCGGATGACTCTCGGCCGTCATCGTGACGTTTCCTTCTTCATTACGCCGTTGGGTAAAAATGTTGCTCAGGGCACGGGGCTTACTCCAAGAGGCTGCTCAGTTCCTGCATCGATGTGTCGTCGAGGGCGTCGTTCGCGGGGTCGATCTGGGTGGCTTGCTTGGCAGGGACGTAGACGCGTATCGGCCGCGAGATGCCCACGTTGATCGCGTAGTTTCGCAACCGCAGTCGAATGGCGGGCGTGACGACCTGCCCCTTGCTGCACAACAGAGTTCCCTGCACGGAGACGACGTCGTCGGCCAACACGGTGCCGTCTTTCAAGTCGGCGATCTTCACCTGGCGGACGACATGCACCTCTTCAATGTTCAGCGTGCGGCGGAAGGCTTCGACCACCTTCGGGTCGTACCAGCCCTCGCGGTCGTTGATTTCGGCCAGCGCGATTTCGGGGTTCAGCCCCACGTTGCAAAGGGTATCCCAGTCGAGGGCCAACTTCAGGATGCGGCTGCCCAGGGGAATCTGGTCGCCGGCGACGAAATCTTCGGGGAAACCCGAGCCGTCGTAGCGCTTTTCTTGGTAACCGACGATTTCGGCTACCCGTTCCAGCCGCGGAATTTTGGCCAACAGTTCGCGGGCGAGTTTCGGATGCGACTCGTAAATGTCGCGTTCTTGCGGCTTGAGTTCTTCTCCGTTGTACACCTTTTCAAGGATTTGGGCGGGCACGGCGACGCAACCGATTTGCGAGAGCATCGCGGCGATTTCGATCTGCCACGTGTTCGGCACGTTCATCGCCTTGCAAAGTTTCGAGACGGTCGCGCGCACACGCGAAGCTCGACCGAAGGCTTGAGGCGATACCGCGGTCAAGATTTCGGTGAGCACGCGGACGCTGCCGGCCAACGTCTTCGACAAAAGTTCTTTTTCGGCGGTCACGAGCCGGTATTGCTCGATTCCGGCATCGAGCATCTTGGCGAATGTTTCCGGCGGGCAGGGTTTCGTCATGAACCGGAAGATGGCCCCTTCGTTGACCGCCTGAATCGCCGTTTCCTGGTCGGCATTGCCGGTAAGCATCATGCGGACGGTTTCCGGCGCGATCTCTTTGACTTGGCGCAAGAACTCGATGCCGTTCATGCCGGGCATTTGCATGTCGGAGACGACCACGGCATACGGCCCGCACTCGCGGACGGCCTTGAGTCCGTCTTCGCCGCCCAACGCCACTTCGAGGTCGTACCGTTTGCGAAGCGTTCGTTTGTATGCTTGCAGCACGTTCGGGTCGTCGTCGACGCATAATACTCGCTCGATCATGCCGATACTCCCGTGAGTTGGAATTCGCTGCACAAATCTTGCCACTTTGCGACCCGCTCGGTCCAACCTTGCTGTTCGAAGAAGTCGCGGTCGCACTCTTTGGGCCGACCGATCAAGTCGCTCAGGCTTTCGTCCATGACGCAACCGACGACGTGTAGGATGGCGGCTTCTTCAACGATTTCGGGATCGTCGGCGGGAGCCTTGCTCGGCGCGAGGACGTGCTTGGCGACGTCGATGACGTCGCGCGGCACGCCCCACAAGGCCAGAAAATAGGCGCCCACTTCGTCACGCGAGGCTTGGAAAACCTCACGCTCGACCTCCGGCAAGGTCAGGTTGTGACGGACGGCCTTTTCCAGCAGCGAGAGGTAGAAGTCGATGTCTTGCGTCGCCAGCACGAGCATGCCCACGTTCATCAGCCGGCCGGCCAGTTGCAATCGGCGGAGGCGACTTTCCGACAGTCCTTCGGCTTTGCCGATTTTCATCGCGGCGACAACGATCGCTTCGTGAACGCGGTTGAACAAGGTCAACAGTTCGACCGCCCGAGGCGACGCGTCGAGCGGTTGCAGGGCTTCGGTCTCGAGCACCAGCGGACGCATGACGTCGGTTCCCAAAAGCTTCACGACCGCGGCGCCGCCGGAAACCCGCTGGGGCGATCCGAAAAAGCTGCTGCTGACGAGTTGAACGAGTTTGGCCGTCACCCCGATGTCGCGAGATGCGATTTCGGCCAACGTTTCGATCGATGTGTTCCCATTCTCGCAAGCGTCGCGCAGATCGGCGATTACCTGCGGTTGACACGGCAGGCACACGATCGAGCTGACGCGAGACCGAATGGCGTCGTTTTTGAGCTTGTTGCGCAAGCTCGACACGCCGCAGATCGTGTTTTTGAGTAATTCGGCGTCGCACGGTTTCGACAAGAACTGGTGGGCGGGACACACCGCTTTGAGGACCGAGCTCTTGTCGCACTGGCCCGACAGGATCAATCGCACGGTGGCCGGGTAGCGCTGCCGGACGGTTTCGAGCAGGTCGGCACCGCTCATGCCGGGCATCCGCATGTCGCTGACGACGACGTCGGTCGGTGCTTCCTGCAGCATTTCCAAGGCTTGCGCGCCGCCTTCGGCGAATTGCATGTCCCATTCCCGCCGATGGCTGCGCAACAGCCGACGCAAGCCGTCCAACAACTTGCGTTCGTCGTCGACGAACAGGATTCGTTTCTTGGGGCTTTTGGCGGTTACATCCATAGCGACTCCTCCAGGCGAAAGGCGTCCGCCGAATCCCGGATGTGTTCCTTCAGGGCGATGATGTCGTCGAAGCGTCGTTCGAACGCGGCGACGACTTGCGGGTCGAAGTGGCGGCCGGAGGTGCGCCGCAAGTAGTCGATCGCTGCTTCCGAGGTGCCCGCCTGCTTGTAGGGACGCCGCGACGTGAGGGCGTCGAACACGTCGCTAACGGCCGTGATGCGCGACACGAGGGGAATCTTTTCGCCCGCCAGGCCGATCGGATACCCCGTTCCGTCCCATTTTTCATGGTGCGTCAGAGCGATCACGGCGGCGGTGTCCAACAGGGGATCGACAGCGTCGCCGGGACTTTCGCAGTGATACCAGTTCAGCAAGGGCGCCATGACCGAGGCCCGTCCGCGAAGAATTTGTTCGCCGAAGATGCAATGCTTTTGCATCAGCGTCCATTCGCCGGGCGTGAGCGGTCCCGACTTGAGCAACACGGCGTCGGGAATGGCGATCTTGCCGATGTCGTGCAACGGCGAGGCCAGCAAGAGCATCTGTTGATCTTCCGGCGGCAGGCCCAACGTTTCGGCGATCAAGCGCGAGAAGCAGGCGACGCGGACGACGTGGTTGCCCGTCTCGGTGTCGCGATGTTCGGCCACCATGCCCAGTCGAAAGACGACTTCCAGTCGCTGTCGGGCGAGCAATGCCTGTTGACGGGCGATCTGTTCGTTGAGCCGGTCGGTGATCTGTTCGAGTTCGTCTTGGCGTTCTTTCCACTTGAGCAGGCTTTCGATGCGGGCGGTCAATTGCCGCGATCGCACCGGTTTGTTCAACAGGTCGAACGCACCCGATTCCAGTGCCCGTTCTTTCAGGTCGTCGTCATCCATGCCGGTCAAGACGACCACCGGCATGTTTTTGTTGTGCGGGAACTCTTGGACTTTGGAGACCAGTTCCAGGCCGTCCATCTTCGGCATCTTCAGGTCGGTTACCAAGGCGTCGTACGATTCCTCGGCGAGCCGATCGCAAGCCTCTTCGGGGTCTTGGACGAGATCCAAATCCCACTCGTTGCGCCGCCGACGCAGGCAGCGGGCGATCGAGTCGAGCACGGGACGCTCGTCGTCGACGAACATGATGTGCTTCTTCCGGTTCATGGCTTGGTACTCGCCGGGGCCTCTTCGGAACCGATCGGTAAGCGGATGATGAACGTCGTGCCTTCACCCGGTTTCGACTCGACGTCGATCGATCCGCCGTGTTTGTTGACGACGATGTTGCGGGCGATGGCCAATCCTTGGCCTGTTCCCTTGCCTACCGGCTTGGTCGTGAAGAACGGATCGAAGATCTTTTCCAGGTTTTCCGGCGGGATGCCGGTTCCCGTATCGCTGATGCGGACTTCGACGAAGCCGTCGACCGCTCGCGACGAGACGGTGATCGTGCCTTTTTCTTTGGGCGACTCGCCGAGTTTATCGCCGATCGCATGCGCCGCATTGACGATCAGGTTGAGGAACACCTGATTGATTTCGCCCGCCAAGCATTGGACGGCCGGAAGATCGTCGGCCAGATCGGTCTTCATCTCGGCTACGTATTTCCACTCGTTGCGCGAGACGGTGATCGTGTTTTCCAACGCCCGATTCAGGTCGACCGCCTGTTTTTCGTCGCCGCCGGGATGCGAGAACTCCTTCATCGAGCGGACGATTCGCCCGACGCGATCGACGCCTTCGAGCGATTGGG
>CAYVVR010000004.1:0-23725 GCA_964454655.1 uncultured Planctomycetaceae bacterium
GCGAATCGAGCTTGAACTCGCCGCTGCCGGTGGTCAAGTCGCGGACGATCAGGCGCTTTCCGTCGGGCGCGATCTCGGCTTGGAGCTTGCCCGGCGCGGTCTCGTTGATCGTGGTCAGCACGTCGCCGATCGTCAGTTCCCAATCGTTGTCGTTCGAGTTGGGGATGATCTTGGCGAAGTCGATGACGCCGGTCGTGCCGTCGCGCAAGGTGTACTCGATGTCGGGCAGGGTGTCGCTCATGCCGACGCCGAGGTTTTCGTTGAGATACGAAAGCTCGGTTTCTTCGGTCAGGTAGAGGATATCGGCACCGTCGGCCGTCGACGCGGCGACGTCGATGTCGGCCAGGCCCAGCGAAGCGGCGGTCGAGCCGCCGTTCACTTCTTGCACGCGCAGGTTGGTGACGCTCGAGCCGGTGTTGTCGATCAGCCGGATATGATCGCCGTCGGCGACGGCGGTGACGTTGATGCGGCTGTCGGAAGAAATCGCATGAATGACGTCTTCGATCGTCTGCGCGGCGGTCAGGTCGATCTCGGCCGAGGCACCGCTACGATCGGTGATGCGGATCGCGCCCCGCGCGAAACCGTTCCCGCCGTTGATGGTGTCGAGCGAGACGGCGCGTTCGACGTGCGGACCGAAACGGAAGGTGATGCTGCCCGCCCCCAGCGGATCGTGGTCCGACCGAACGCCTTCCGAAAGCCACTGCTGCGATTGGACGGTTTGCAGGGGGGTGAACTGATAGGTTCCGGCGATCGGGTTGCCGGTCACACTGGCGGTCATGACGGCTTCGTTGCTGGTCGAAGCCGCCATCGTTTCGAAGATGTCTTCCTTGCCGAGGTTTTTCCCGACGAACTGGACGGCCACCAGCAAGGCAGAAAGCTCGGTGATCGCCGTTCGTTCGGCGTCGATCTCCTTGGTGGCCTCGACCAGGTTGTCGCGCGGCCGCGCGTTGATGGCCATCAACTTGTCGACGGTGTCGGTAATGGGGACACCGCTCATCAGGCCGACATCGGTTTGGATTCGTCCCATGGCTTACGGTCACCGTTGGAGTGTCGTCACAGCGCACTTTCCCCTACCAATTGGATCGACGCACCAAACTGAGAAAATTTAGCGGTTTCATAGACCATTCGGGCTGCCACCGGCTTGCCGAGGGGGTTTCGTCCACCGATCGCTCGATTTGCGGGCGATTCGCTCTTTTTCAGGCCGCAAACGACCGTTTGCGACGGCACATCGAGCAGAACCGATACGACCGGAGCCGTTCGACGTCGGGGCATCGAACGGCTCGGTTCATGCAACGCCCAATGGATCGCCGTGCGTAGCCGTGCCGGCGAGAGGCGGGTCTTAACCTCGCAGCAGCGACAACACGGCTTGCGGATTGTTGTTGGCGATCGAGAGGACGGAAACACCCGACTGGACGAGAATCTGCGCCCGCGTCAACGCGGCGCTTTCGGCCGCGAAGTCGGCATCGCGGATGGCGCTTTCGGCCTGGGTGAGGTTTTCCAACGCGTCGTTGAGCGACTTGATGTTCGTTTCCAGTGTGGTGCGTTGGAAGGCACCCAAGCGACCTCGCAGGGTCGTGATTTGGGTGATGACTTCTTCGACGACGGCCGCGGCCCCGCTGACGTCGTTGGTCAGCGACTTCGATCCGCCGGAGCGAAGCTCGAACAATCGCCCCGACACACCGCCGAGCTTGGCGGTGTTCACGCTTTGGATGCCCAAGCTGGCCTGCTGGTTCGAGACGACGTCGGGTCCGAGCTGGAAGCGGGCGCCTCCGCCGACGATGCGGAAGCTGGTCGTCTGGCCGTCGGTCAGCGTTTCCGAGACCGTGAACGACAGGTCCAACGCCGAGGTGTTGATCGAGGCGTTCAGGCCCTTGCCCACGGCTTGGATGCCGTTGATGAGGACGTCGATGTCGCGTCCGGCGACGCGCGTGGCGACGTTGCCTTCGGCATCGGTCACATCGAAGGTGGTGCCGTTGAGGGCCTGGACCGAGACGAACGCATCCGACCCGTATTCGACGGCCTTGAAGGTCAACCCGGTCGTGGCGGCGTCGGAGTTACCGAGCAGGGCCGCCCCTTGGACCGAACCGTTGTCGACCTGACCGCCGCTTAGGGTGGCAGCGTCGGAGATGGTGACCGCCCCCGAGCCGTCGCCGCCGGCACCGCGCTCGGCCAGGAACAACGCACTCGCCACCGAATCGTTGTTGATCGCCGCAATCACCTGGTCGGCGGTCGTGACGCCGTCTTCGATGCCGATGGTCAAGGTCTTCGTGGCGGCGTCCCAATCGACCGTTTCGTTACCGGCAGTCACGGTGTCTTCGAACACCAGTTGAACACCGTCGTAGTCGGTGCCGGGTTCGATGGCGGTCAACTTCACGCGGGCGTTGACGCCGTTGACGGCGAACGTCGTACCCGAGGCTTGGGCGTCTTCGAGTTGCGTGCCCGAGGTGGCGAATACCAGGTCGTCGGTGGTGGGCGCGAGCAATCCGCTGCCGTCGCTGCCCTCGGCATTGCTGATACTGATTCCCAAGTCTTGCAAGGTCGCCGCGTTCGCCGGATCGTCGAAGTAATCGATCAGGTCTTGGGCGGTCGTGGTGACGACGCCGTCGGCGGTGGTTTCCAGGTGGACGATGATCGTGCCTTCGCTGGTCACGCCGCCGGAGGTCGTGGCTACGGTACCGGTCATCGAGGCGTCGATGTTGCCCGACCCGTCGCTGGTGCCGTAGTTGTCGGCCCGGAAGTACTTTCCGGCGTAGTCGTCGTTGTTCAACAGATTGACCACCTGGTCGGCGGTGATGCCGCCGGTGATGTCGATGTTGAAGGTGAGCGTCTTGTTCTGTTTGTCCCACACGACGGTATTCGACGAGTCGTCGTTGAAGACGATCTGGACGTCGTCGTACTCGGAGCCTTTCGCCCGGGCGCGAATCTCGATCGTGCTGTTCGCGTTCACGCCTTGAATCGTGGCCGACGAGAACGCCGTGACTTCGGGATCGGTCGCCAGATCGACGCTCAGCGATTCGCCCGGGTTCGACACGAAGCGGATGTTCTTCGAACCTTGCGGGCCGAGGAATTGCAGGCGGTTGTTGGCCTCGGCGTCGCCGTAGTAGGCGTATTCCTGGAACTCGCCGACCGTGCCGTAGCCGTTATTGTCGTTCGCCAACGCGGCGGTGACGTACGTGCCTGCCGCCGAGTTGATGGCGGTGACCACGTCGTTGGCCGTGGCGATCACGTCGCCGCCGTCGACCCCGCCGGAGGTGACGAATCCGGCACCGTTCATGCCGGCCACGGTCAACACGCCCGAGCCGTCCGACTCGCCCACGTTCGAGGCGGTGAACAACGACGACACGCGGGGATCGCTGTTGATGGCGGCTACCAAAGCGGCGGCGGTCGTGACGCCGTCGTTGATCCCGATGTTCAACGTCTTCGTGTCGTGATCGTACGAAAGGCTGATCGCACCGCCGGTGTCGGTGACGTTGATGGTGACGCCGTTGAACTCTTCGCCGGCGATATCGGCCTCGATGCGGATGGCGTTGTTCACATCGCCCGGATCGTCGACTTCACCGGCCGCCTTGACCCATTGCTGCGTGCCGAGTTGCACTTCCAACAGCGACGGGTTCGTACCCGTGGCGGGGGTGAACGTCGCCGTGGTGCTCGCGCTGGAGCCCTTGACGTACTTGACGCGGATGTCGCCGGCTTCTTCGCCGGCCTGGTTGGCGGTGATCGTGATGTCGTTTTCGCCGCCGAAGCTCGACGCGACGATCGACCCTTGGGTGGCCTCTTGTTGCACTTCGGCGACCACGCCGATCGCGTCGGAGACGAGGTTGATCGCCTGGGCCATGTCTTCGACCGTACTGCCGGCGGCGAAACTGAAGGCCTCGAAGCCGTTCTTCCCGCCGATTTCGAGCACGACGTCGTCGGCCACGGCGCCCTTGTCGTAGTACAGTTCGGCGCGGGTGGCCTGGTGGACGACGTTCACGTTCACGCCGATTTCGTTGTTCGTGCCGAAGTTCGCCTGGTCGATCTGCAAGTCGGTGAGGACGGTGTTATCGACGTCGGCGGTCACGAAGTCGAGCGAACCGTCGAGCAACCGCCGCCCCTGGAACTGGGTGACCTGGGCGATACGGTCGATGGCCTCCAGCGACGAGTCGATCTGCAACTGGTTGGCGGCGATCTGCTCGGCGCTCATGGCCCCGGTGTTGGCCGCCTCGGAGACCAGCCCTCGGATGTCGTTGAGCAGGTTGCTCACCTCGCCCAAGGCGCTGTCGGCGGTCGCGATCATCTGGCTGGCGCGTTCACTGTTGGTGATCGCCCGCTCGATGCTGACGATATCGCTCCGCAAGACCTCGCTGGCGATCAAACCGGCCGGGTCGTCCTTACCGACGTTGATCCGCAGACCGGTACTCAGCCGCGTCAGGGCCTGTTGCAACTGGGCGTTGGAGCGGGCAAGCGTCTTCTGCGCGTTGAGTGAACTGACGTTTGTGTTGATGCGGGTCATACCGGACGCGTCCTCCTTAACATCATCCGCCGCCGGATTGCCCGGTCGGCCGTTTCCGGGCTTGCAGGTTACCCTTCGAAACTCCCGTCACCGCTTCCTTGCGGAACGAAAATACAGAGGATTCCGAAAATACGGGTCCTGCGGTCTGTATCGAACCAGGCTGAAAAAGAGTTCAGGACAATCCGGGCTTCCGGTTTTCTCGACGGATATTCGCCAGAGGACGTGCTTTTCGCACATTCCTTTCGTGCCCCATTTTGCCGTACAAACTGCGCAACCTAACTTCCGCCGCAAGATTGGGGCGCGCTAAGGGGGCTTCGTGGTAGTCCGAGACCTTTCCACGCGGCGGCTGGTGCGGATTACCCGAGGCGTTGCACGGGAAATGTCCTTCTGTTGGGGGGCTATTTCTCGACCCGCAGCAACTTCATGCAGCCCGGCCGAAGTTCGAATCGTGCGGCGCAGGGAACCACGCGGCCGTCGGCGAACTCGCGAAGCGATTCGGCCTGAATGTGCACCGTGGCCGGCACGCTCAGCATATTCAGGCAGAAGATGTATTCTTTGCCGCGATAGCGGACGTTTCGCCACAGCAGGCCGGGCACCTCGGATTCGGCTTCCACCGTCACCTTCGTCTTGGTCGCGACCGACGGCAGCGCTTTTACCGGTGTGAGATCGAGCGTCTCTTGCCGCACGACCGAGGCGGGAAGCTTCAAGGCCGTCGCCCGCGGATGGCCTTCGGAATCGTGTTCGCCGAGGTCGCCGCCCAGGTAGATCGTTTCGCCCGACTGCATTGCACGCAGCAGCACGGCCGCTTCGTCGTCCGAAAGGAACGTCGGTTGCGGCACGATGAGAAGCCCGTCGGGCCGGAACCCTTCACGCAACATGTTTGCCGTAACGAAGCGCGTTTCGATGCCGTTGTAGTACAACGTCGTGTAGACGTCCGACACGCGCGGCATGTAATCGGGGTCTTGGATGGCCGAATCTTCGCAGTAGTACAAGTAGACGTCGGGTTCGATGTTTTGAAACGCGACGACGAGCCCGGCCAGGTCGTTGATTTCGTGCATCGTCTTCGCGAAGGTGAACAAGGCGGCCGGGTCGTTGGAAAACTCGGAATGCAATTCCCAGTTCGGATTGATCCGTCCCTCGGCGTCGCGCAGGTAACACCAGGCGTTGACGATATCGACGCCGGCGATGTGCATGGCCCACAAGCCCGAGCGTACCCATTCTTCGGGCGTCATGGGATGGGCGTCCAAGGCCGAAGGCAATCCGTGGAATTCGCTGTCGAAAAAGGCCTTGTCGGGACAAATCGAGCGACAAAAGTCGTAGAACATGGCCTCGCGCGCCCAGTTCGAATCGATGTAGCGAAAGTCCATCTTCTTTCGACGCCAAGGCGGCTGTGCCAGGTAGCTCTTGAAGGTAAGGTCGGATCCCAGCACGTCTTGGATGCGGCACAAAGCCTCGTGATCGAGACCGTGGTTGCGGCTGTCGCCCGAGAGGCAGTGCCCCATCAGCTTGATCGTGGTGAGTGCGCCGGGATCGCCCGCGCGAATCATGTCGCGTTCCGTACGGAAAAAGTCGGTGAAACGATCCATGTTGAAGCGCATGGCGTCGTACCACACGGGCGTGCCGCGAAGCGCGGGATCGAGCGGTGTATCGATTTCGACGGCGGCAAACGACTTCCACTTCGTGTCCCACGAGGCGTTCAACTTGTCGATCGTGCCGTATTTGGCTTGGAGCCAATCGCGGAACTGATCCATGCCCGGCGGCGAGATGGGCGCGCCGTTCCAGCTATCCTTTTCGATCGAGTAATGCGGTTCGTTGAACATGATGTAAAGGCGGGGAATACCGCCGGTGTTCGCCGCGGCATGCGCCCTGCCGAGGCCGTAAAAGAATCCCTCGACCAACGCCATGCCCGCCGGATGCGAGATGTCGTACTCAATCATCGTGCGGGAAACGAGGAACTCGGGGAACTGCTTTCCGATCCAGCCGGTCCCCTTTTGGCCGATCCACGGCGAGAGCAGCAAGTCCAGTTCGTCGGCTCGTGCGACTTGTTCGGCGACATAGCGGGCCTTGGCCGGGTTCAGCGTGTGCGAGGTGCTTCGCTGCAAGTTGCCCGGCACCGTCGCCGTGCCGCCCATCACGTCGAAGATCTTGCACGAACGCTCGCCGTACTTTGCATCGACCGCCTTGGGGCTGGTGAAGAAACACATGCCGTAGGGGAAAACGGGTCGGTCGCCCAAACGCACGGTGTTGCCGTACGGAACGGCACGATCCATCTCGGCGGCGATAGGATCGAATACCGGTCCGCGGTCGCCTGCCGGATCGTCGACGGCCGCGAGCGCGTGGTCCAGTACGCGGTGCAAATGTTCGAGGCATCCTTGCGGATAGTTCGCCAACCAACCGTGATCGATTTCGCGTTCCCAATCGTCGTTCGTTTGATCGGCGATCGCCTCGTCGATCTTACTATTGCCGGCAATGTCTTGTTCGAGATAGACGAACGTGTATTCGGCGGTCAACAAGGCGGTCAGCGCCAACCGCTTGTTGTAGGTCATGGTAGGCCGAGAATCGACGTAGGCCTTCAAGCGTGCGGCTTTTTCGCGGGCCGAATCGAACAGGGCTTGTTGCTCGGCGGTAAGCGTGATGCCGTCCCCGAAAGCCGAAATCGCACCGAAACAGACGATCAACCCCGCGATGAAACCTCGGGCAAGACGCAACTTCATGGATCGCTTCCTTTTTGCTTCGTCGATGGAGAACGAGACCGAACGCGAATCGGCACACGCTTCCGTTCGCCGCCGCAACCGGCGCACCGAGGGATCGTAACGCGCGGTGCTTCGACGGCAAGAAACGATGCCGCAACGACGAATCGGAAAAACCGATTGCCGCGGGCCGAGTGGGGGCATTCTAGGACGGGGACGAAACAAAGGCGGGAGACGACCGGCAAAGTCGCGATCGCCCGATGCCGTGATTGTCTATTTTATATCGCATATTGTTCGACAACGGTAGGCCCCGACTTGCCGCTCGAATCGAGATCGGTGATGCGAAAACCGGTCTTTGCTTTTTTGGGCTCGGGGAGCGTGAACGCGACTTGTGCGCCACGAGGGCGAGGCTTCTTCGCGGTTGCGCTGGACCCGATCGGCGCCGGCAGGTCAGAATAGGAGGCATCCTGCCGGTGGATGCGGTCCGCTTGGAACCGCAACAGCCTTATTCGTCCCCCCGTTCTGTCAGGAATCGAATCATGAACAAACCTGCTTCGACACGACGCGGTTTTTTGCAATCGGCCGGGGTTGCCGCAGCCGCGGCCTCGCTCACGCAAATCACGCAAGCAGCCGAAAGCCCCGAGCCGATTCGGCGCGCGAAGGGGCGCGGTTCCCCGTTGGACGGCGTGTCGGTCGACGTGCTCGTCGTGGGCGGCGGCCCGGCGGGTATCGGCGCGGCGCTCGGTGCAGCGAAAACGGGCGTGAAAACGCTGCTGTTGGAAGCCGAAGGATTCTTCGGCGGCGTGGCGGCCTGGTCGCTGGGCATGCCGATCAACCAAATGCGGCCCGAAGGCAAACCCCGCTCGGTCGTGCACGAGCTCTTGATCGAAAAACTCCTCGCCATGGGCGAGCAAGCGGTGCACATCGGCCAGCATCAACTGTATTGCAACGTCGAGTATCTGAAGGTGGCCGTTCTCGACGCCTTGGATCAGGTGGGATGCAAATACCTCGTTCACGCGCCGGTCGTCGATTCGCTCGTGCAGGGCGATCGCGTCGTCGGGGTGACGGTGGCCACCAAGCAAGGTTTGGCGGACGTGCGTGCGAAGGTCGTCGTCGATTGCACGGGCGATGCCGACGTCGCCTACTTCGCCGGAGCCGAAACGATGATGGAGTTCGACGAACCCCGCATGCCCAGCACCTTGCTGTTGGGCTTGGCGAACGTCACGCCCGAGCAAATCCGCAGCGTCGATATGCGAAAACTCGCCGATGCCGCACGCAAAAAGTATCCCTTGATCCCCAAAAGCTGGCGCCCGTCGCCGGTGTCGAATTGCCATCATTACTTCGTGAATCATACCGGCACGCGAGATATCGGGCAGTTCGACATGACCGACCCGTTCGAACGGTCGGCAGCCGAATGCGTCAGTCACCGTCAAGCGATTCAAATGACCGAGGCGATGCGTGAATTCGGCGCGCCCGAATTGGCGGAGATCGAATTGGTCGCAACCAGTCCGCGGATCGCTGTTCGCGAAACGCGGCGTGTGAAGGGCGAATACGTGCTCACCGAAGAAGATGCCGCCGAAGGACGCACGTTCGAAGATGCCGTCGCCTGGCGCAGCGGCTATCTCGACTTGATGGGATACAAGTTTACCCGCATGCGGATCCATCACGTGCCGTACCGCGCCATCTTGCCGGTCAAGATGGACGGGTTGCTGACCGCCGGACGATGTATCTCGGCGACGCACGTGGGAATGGCCGCCGGAAAAAGCATGGGAAATTGCATGGCGACCGGGCACGCCGCAGGCGTCGCCGCGGCCATGGCCGTCCGCCGCCGCCGGATGCCCCGCGAGCTGGACGTCGCCCAGTTGCAAGATGCCCTCCGCCGCGACGGTGTCGATTTCTCGATGGGCGGTAAAATTCAAGAGAACGTGAGCACCGATCGACGCGTGTGATCGCCTTTCGAACGAAAACATCCAAGGAGTCGACACCTCGTGAAATCTGCCGTCGTTTGGCTTTTGGCGTTCGTCGTCGCGGGTACGCAGGCGATGCATGGGCGGTCGTGCGCGAGCGATACGCTCACCGTTCGCGTCGAACCGCGGGTCCTCTACCAACCGATCGACGGGTTCGGTGCGTCGGATGCCTGGCGGATCCAGTTCGTCGGGAAGTATTGGCCCGAAGAAAAGCAACGTCGCATCGCCGACTTGCTCTTCAGCCGCAGGTTGGACGAAAACGGGCAACCTGTCGGCATCGGGCTTTCGCTGTGGCGGTTCAATCTTTCGGCGGGTACGGCCGAGCAGGGCGACGCGTCGGGAATCGGCAACGCGTGGCGACGCGGCGAATGTTTTCTGAACGCCGACGGCACCTACGACTGGTCGAAGCTCGAAGGGCAACAGCGTTTCTTGCAATTGGCGAAAGAACGCGGCGTCGAGCGGTTCCTACTTTTCTGCAATGCGCCGCCGGTACACCTAAGCGAGAATGGTAAAGGCTACGCCGATCCCGATGCGAAGCGGATGAACCTGCCGCAGGACCGCATCGACGACTACGCCCGCTATATCGCCGAAGTGCTCGCACACTTCGCCCGGCGCCGGATGCCCTTCGATTACGTCAGTCCGATCAACGAGCCGCAATGGGACTGGGACGAAGGCCGTCAGGAAGGCACACCCGCCACGAACGCCGACATCTACGCCCTGACGGTCGCCTTGTCGCACGAGCTGCGCCGCCGGCGATTGACGACTCAAATCGTCGTCGGAGAGGCAGGCACCATCGAGTACGTGTTCAAGCGAATGGGCTCCGACGGCACATCGAACGGGCGCGACGACCAGGCCCGGGCGTTCTTCGATCCGCGGTCGCCTTACTACCTAGGCCGTTTGCCGAACGTCGCTCGTATTCTTTCGGCACACGATTACTTCACCGTGTGGCCGCTCGAGCGGCAGGTCGCGTTGCGCCGCGCGCTGCGGAAAGCGTTGGATGCTTTCCGCCCGCCGGTCGATTATTGGATGACCGAGTATTGCATCCTCGAAGAAAACGACGAAATCGGCAGCGGCCGGAGACGCGACTTGTCGATGGATACGGCGTTGTACGTCGCCCGCATCATCCACAACGACTTGACGTTGTGCCGGGCGCGATCGTGGCAATGGTGGACCGCCGTCACCCAATGCAACTACAAAGACGGGCTGATCTACCTCGACGACGGTTCCGAGGGCGACACCGGCCGCATGGGCCCGCGGGTGGAAAGTCTGCGTCGCGACGGCGCCGTCCGCACGAGCAAGCTGTTGTGGACGTTGGGGAACTACGCGCGGTTCGTGCGTCCGGGAATGATCCGCATCGGGTGCGAGATCGCGCCCGAGCAGTCGATCGCCGACGGGGTGTTGGCCTCGGCGTATCGGCGGTCGCGTCCGGCGCAGACGGTCGTCGTGCTCACGAACCTTTCACGGTCGCGGCATACGGTGCGCATCACGGGGCTTACGGCCTCGTCGCGAGTCGTGCCGATCGTTCGCATGTACACCACCGACGCCGCGAGCGATCTGGCGCCTTCAACCGGTCGGGCCGACGCGATCGAATTGCCGCCGCGATCGGTCGTGACCGTCGTGTACGGGGCGCGGTGACCGTCGCCGCGCAGGGAGCGTGGTCTAGCGGAGGGTTTGCAACAACGCCTGCATGTATCCGCAAGCGTAAGCCATGCCCGCGTGCCACGGCGCGTCGCACGTCATCATCGGCGTGTGATCGGGGATCAAGACGCCGTCGTAGTCGCATTCGGCGAGAATCTTCAACAGCCGCGGCATGTCGATATCGCCTTCGTCGAGGAAGGTTTCTTCGTAGTACGGAACCTTGCCCCGCACGTTGCGGAAGTGAACGTAGGCGAGATGGCCGCCCGCGGCGAACTCGCGGGTGATTTCGTACAGATCGTCTTCGGTCATCTCGGCCAACGTGCCCAGACAGAATTCCAAGGCGTTGGCGCGGCTGGGAACGATCTCCAACAGCCGCCGGTACATGTGCGGCTGATAGACCAGCCGAGGCGTGTTTCGCAGCCGCGGAAACGGCGGATCGTCGGGGTGCGCCGCCAGGCGGATACCGGCCTCTTCGGCGACGGGAACGATGCGCTTCAGGAACCATTCGAGCCGTCGCCACAGTTCGTCGTGCGAGATCTCGGCTGTGCCGACCGCCTCGCCTTCGAGCGAGTACCACATGTTCCAGACCATTCCCGGCGGCAAGGGACGGTCGTCGGGGCCGTCGATGACGACGGTTTCGGCCTTGCCGCGGGCAACCGGCCGCGTCGTCCGACCGCACACCCCGGCCAATGAAAAGTTGTACCCGAACACGGCGATTCCGGCCGCCGCGGCGTCGCGCAGCAATTGTTCGATTCGCTGCGCCTGTTCTTCCTTCTTCGGACCGTCGAGCAGAATGTGGTGCCACATCGACGGATCAAAGTTTTCGATGGCGTAGATGGTCAGGTCTTCTTCGGCGGCCTGCTCTTGCAAACGGCACAGGTTTTCGCGGGACCACACGGGGTCGTTCGGATCGCCCGCCACACCCCAGCCGTCGCCGGTATCGACCGGTTGATTGTCGACCGCGGCGGAACCTTGCGGTTTGCGAAAGTAATCGACCAAATGGATCACCAGGTGCGTGGCGCCGCACTGGCGGGCGAAACGAAAATTCTCCCGCGTCAACTGATGCCGATATAGTCCGAACCCCAGCTTCATGATCGTGTACGACTCCTGAAAACGGCTTCCTGTGTCAACGACGATCGGCCGAGTCCGCCGCAAGGGCGAACCTCGGCCGATTCGTACTCGAGATCATTCTACGCAACCGGGCGATGCCGAAAAGGGCGCCCGACGCGTGCGTTTGCGGCTAAGGCCGCGATTACTTGCGAACGAGGACGACCCAATCGTTGTCGTCGTCGGCAGGCGCTTTGCCCAGGGCGACCTTTCCGCCGCCTTGGACGCTTTGGACCGAGCCGGTTTGCAGCGAGCCGCCGTGCCGCGGATCGTACCAGCGGACTTGGAACGTCCCTTCGGCGCCGCTTAGGTCGAGCGAGGCCGTGCCGCCGTTTCGCAGGTAGACGACGTACACCTCTCCCGGCTTCGCCAGACACCAGGCGTCGTTCGTCGTCAACTCGTTGTGGTTGGCCATGTCTTGGAAGGGAACGTCGTTGTTCTTGAAGAACTGCAATGCGTAGCGGCAATAGTCCCAAAAACCGTCGCGACTGCGCCAGTCTTGGCAGGTCAGATCGGAATGAGCGTGCTTGTAGCCGAAGTAGAACTCGACGCCCATGCCTCCGGCCATCAGGTTGCCCCACAGGGCGTTTTTGCGTCCGTCTTCCCAGCTATTGCCTTCGTCGCCGGCGGGACGCAGCGCGTGGCTGGCGTCGCCCGGCTCGTCGCAGGCGACCACCCACGGCTTGCCCGCGGCGTCGGAACGGCGCAGATACTCGAGCGTCTTCGGGAAGACGTTCACGAAGTCGGGCTTGTTCGTTTGCAGCGAGAACCCGGTCAATTCGGAACCGGTACCCTGTTTGGGATCGTACGGTCCCATCAAGTCGTAGTGCGGCGCCCCGTTGTGGATCACGATGTGATGCTTGTAGGGGTCGATTTCGTGGAGATACGCCGCCCACGCTTGCTTTTGGGCCGTCGTCGCGTTGTTGATCTCTTCGCCCAAGTTCCAGTTCAAGGCGAGATGGTGGCCGAAGCGAGCGACGAGCTCGCGGTAATACAGTTTGCGTTCGCGACCCAGGTCGCCGCCGTCCATCTTCAGCTCGTTTTCCGTCTCCATCGTCTTGAAGTGGAGAAACATGCCGAGCTTGTCGCCGTATTCGTAGATGCGTTCCCACTGGGCCAGTTTCGAGACGTCGAAACGGTCGTGATACACGCCGCCTTGTTCCCAGCGGCGGTTGTCGGGGAGCGCCTCGTAGGCGGCTTCGTCCTTGACCAGTCGGTGCGGAAACACGTTGTCGTCGTCGCCGTCGAGACTGAACGTCAAGAATGAGAAGGCGTTCAGGCCTTCGTCGTGCAGGTACTTGATGGCCCCCAACAACTCGGTGCCTTTTCCGTTCGCCCACGTGTACGCACCCGCATCGGCAGGATCGAAATCCTTGGCGTGCGGTTGCCAGCTCTTGCGGCGGCGGTTCACGTTCGGGGTACCGTCGAAGTCGTCGTAGGCGAACAGGTTTTCGGGCGCGTCGGCCCCGGCCTTGAGGAACCACTCGCCGTTTCCGGCGAATCGCAAGTGATGCTTACCGACGTATTCGAGCAAACCCTTCGCTCGATGATCGCGACCGGTCTTGTCGGTGGGGGCGATGATGAACTCGCCGGTGTCGCCGTCGAAGAAGCCCGCGCTCTTCCCGGCGTCGGGATCGTCGGCCACGGCGACATCTTTACCCGCGCGAAAATCGACGCGGTAGGTCCAGCGACCGGCCTTGGGCGGCGCGAGGTGGGCTCGCCACACGTTGCCCGAATCGGCCGAAGTATCGGCCGCCTTGCCGTCGGCTGCGAAATAGCCGGGAACGACCAGCGTCGTCCCGGTTTCGGGATGGGTGAAGGTGACCGTCAACCGGTAATCGGCGAACGGGTTCGGATCGCCCGTCTCGCTCGCCTGCGGTCCTTCCCACGAAAGCGTGACCTTGTGCCAGGTTTTCAATTCGCCTTCGATCGAGGCCTGCCCGGCCCAACATGGTGCGACCAGCACCATCGCCAAGGCCGTACTCCACACCGCTGCTCTTGCTGTCATGACACCCTGCTCCGTAGTTGATATTGCGGACAATAGAAACGCGTGATACTCGGAAGCGAACCGGCCTGGAAACAGGCGACAAGCGAACGCGACGGGTTCCGGCGAATTGGAGGACAAGCGGAGTATACTTGGAGTCCACCGGCAATCAAGCGCCGCGGCAACGATCGTCCGATTGACAAAATCGCACACCTCCCCGTTCAAAAAGACGGCCGCTTTCCGCTTGGTTCATGCGCCGCTTCACGTTGCGCGCACAAAAAAACCCCGATCGCTGCGTATTCGAGCCCAATCGATCGGGGGCATGCGCGTGAGAAACTCGACCGAGGCGTGCCGGTGGTCGGCTCCGTTACGGCACGAGAACGATCTTCCCTTGCAAGGTGCCCGCCTTGTGCAAGGTGTTGTCTTCTTGCAAGCGATGGGCTTCGGCGGTTTCCGACAGTTTCATCACGCGGCCGATCGTCGGCTTGAGTTTGCCTTCGACCATCCAGCGGTTGATGTCTTGGGCACAACGTTCTTGTTCTTCGGGCGGCGCGTTGAACATGGCGAAGCCGAACATCTTGCAGTCTTTGACGTAGAACGGTCCGACCGGAAACGGCGGCCGCGCGTCGCGTCCGGCCATAACCACGATTCGGCCCCGCGGACGCAAGTGAGAGACGATCAGGTCGAAATCTTGCTCGCGCAAGGTTTCGTACCACACATCGACGCCCTCGGGCGCGATCCGTTCGAGCGCTTCGGCCTCGTTTTCTTCTTTGTAGAGGATGACGTGATCGGCGCCGAGTTCCCGGCATCGCGCCGCTTTTTCGGCCGAACCGGCGCTGGTGATGACGGTGGCACCGGCGGCTTTGCCCATTTGGACGACGCACGACCCGACGCCGCCCGTTCCGCCGTGAACGTACAGGACTTCCCCCGCTTTGAGCTGCGCGTCGCGGAACAAGCCCAAGTGCGCCGTGATTCCCACCAGCGAAATGGCGGCGGCATCTTGGGCCGAAACGCCTTCGGGAATCGGGTACAACCAACACTCGTCGACGGCGGCCAGTTCCGAAAACGTGCCTTGTCGGCCCAACAATCCTTGGTTCGATCCCCACACACGATCGCCCGGCTTGAAACGAGTCACGTTCTTGCCGACCGCCTCGACCGTACCGGCCAGGTCGCACCCGACGACAAACGGCTTGGGCAGCTCGAACGGAATCGTGCCTGCCCGGATGTACGTATCGACCGGGTTCAACGACACGGCCTCGACGCGCACGAGCACCTGGTCGTCGCCGGGCGTCGGATCGGGCAAATCACCGTAGACGATGACTTCGGGCGGACCGGTTCGTTCGATGTACGCAGCTTTCATGTTCGGGCACTCCTTCCGTTGTTACAGCGAGACGACCGCACAGCGGCGATCGAAGGAAAGCGTTTGGAGAGAACGGTATCGGTCGGCCCCTCGAAAGGCAATCCCGCGATCGGGCTATCTTGCGATCATGCGGCGGCTTTTCGGCGGGGCGAACGTGCCGTTCAAAACAGCGTGCCTTGCCGGTCGACCGGTTCGATACAACGCGGCGAATCGTGGATGGGGCGATTCACCAACGTCGAAACGGGATAGGCTTCGAGCAGATCGTCGTCTGCGGGACGAAGTAGCGTTTGCAACGTCGCCGTGTCGGCTTCGGGGTCGAGCCAGGTGTCGTAAGCTTCGGGAGCGAGGATGACGGGCATGCGATCGTGGTACGGGCGCACGGGCTCGCCGGCGGTCGTCGTCACGATCGTGAACGTTTCGAGGTACGAGTGATCGGCGCCTTCCCATCGCTCCCACAAACCGGCGAAGGCGAACAAGCCGTCGTCCTTCTTGTGGAAGAAGTAAGGTTGCTTCGCGGCGTCTTTCTTGTGCCATTCGTAGAATCCGTCGGCGGGAATCAAACAGCGCCGACGCCGGAACGCCGTACGGTAAGCGGGCTTTTCGGCGAGCGTTTCGGCCCGGGCGTTGATCATGCGATTTCCGATCGACGGATCTTTCGCCCAATGCGGTACGAGTCCCCAACGCACCATCGCGGGCACGCGGGCGCCGTCTTTGTCGCGACGAATCGACAATACCGGTTGCCCCGGCGCGATGTTGAACCGCGGCGAAAGACGCAGCCCGTCGAGAATGTCCGGGGGAAGCAACGCGAAATGTTCGACGATCGCCGCCGGTCGTGCACGCAAGGTGAATCGGCCGCACACGGGTCACTCCTCCTCGCTCACTGCCGATATCGAATACGGCATTCGTTTGCCGTCTCGTTCATTGTCGGCTTCACGTGCGATCGGGCAAGGGGCACGCTCCGCCGCACGGCCGTGACCCGTTTGCAGGAAATACCGCGTGCACTTACCGCCTGCCGCGTTTCACGGCCGCAGGTAGCCCAACCAATCGCGGAACGCATCAGGGTTCGTAAGCGGGAATTCTTCGGCCCAAATTCGGCGAACGACTTCGCGGGCGGTCTCGTCGGCAGATTCCAAATCGTCTTTGCTCCAATCGGCAAGCTGCTCGCCGATGGCGTCGAGATCGCTCGACAGGCAAATGTAGCCGAGTTGCACGTGGACGTCGTCCGCTTCGGCAAACTGCCGATGCGTGCGAAGCAAGTGGCGATACAGCGGCAATTGCAGGTCGATCCATTCTCCGCTGCGTTTCCGGTGTGCCTTGCCCGGCGGGTCGAGATTGTCGGACGTCTTGTAATCGAAGACGACCCACTCGTCGTCGCGCCGGTCGATGCGGTCGATGCGTCCGCGAAGATACATCTTGCGCCCGTCGACTTCGATGAACGCCTTGCGGTCGGGCGGCTGAAACTCGCACTCGACGATTTGCCAACCGGCACGGCGGCGTTCGGCCTGCCAGCGGGCGAAGCGGCTCAGTCGTTGCTTGAGTTGTTCGAATTGGACGGCGACGGTCGGCGGCGCGTTGGCGCCGAACAGGCCGTGGTACAACCTGTCGGCTTCCTTGTGAAGAAACGCCTCGATGGCGTCGGCGTCGGTTTCGTCGGGAATTTCCTTGCCGAAGCGGTCGAGAATCGCGTGGGCGAGGTTGCCGAACGCGCCGCCGCTCAATTCTTCCGCACGCCGCGTCACCGATTCCAGCTTCAGCACGTGTACCAGGTAGAACCAATACGGATCGGCCAAATAATCGCGAAAGGCCGTCACCCGCATCGACTCGATGCGGCGTTTCAGCTTTTGCGGAGCAGGCAGCGACCAGTGACGCTGCCCGGCCGCCGCGGGAAACAGCCGGTACGGCGACTTCGGAAACGTCTCGCCGAAATACTCGATCGCCTGGGCCGCGGCGGTCGCGTCGTCGCGCGAAAAGAGCAATCGCCCCGGCACGAGGGCGTCTCCCTGGTAACGCCGTCCGGCGATCAAACGCCACTCGCTCCGCGAATGGGCGATTACCGAAAGGGCGTAGGCGTCGCGGGCGAGACGCCGAGCGTTGTTGTCCAACCCCAAGGCGGCACGAAGCCGGTTCGGCAAGAACGGATCGCCCTGGACCGAAGAAGGAACGATGCCCTCGTTCATCCCCGTGATCACCATGGCGGGCACGTCGTCCCACGGAAGCTCCAACCAACCGAGCATCTCGATCGCACCGTGCATGGGCGGCTCGGGTATCGCCTGCGAGGCGGCCGCCTCGAGCACCCATTTGACGAAAGTCGCCGCGTCGATCGGTTCGGCCACCGCATCGGGAATGGCGACCAGCTCTTGTTCCGCTGCCACCAGTGCACGGGCGGCGGCGATCAAACGGCGATCCTGCCGGTCGTTCTCGTCGAACGTCCGCTCGCCGTACAAGTGCCCGAGAAAGGCCGCGATGCGGTCGCCCCACTGCGACGGCAAGAACGTTTCTTCGCCGTCCGGCGGCGCGAGCATGTCGCGCAGTTCGTAAATCGCGGCGATCACCTTGCACGCGGGAGACTCGGTCGTCCAGTCGCGCGGAATCGTCGCCGGAAGTCGGTCGAGCAAGAGTTGTTGGACGGCGGGCAACCAGTCGTTCTCGACCTTTCGGTCGATGTATTCGCCGATCTGCGGAAAACGAATCAGCGACGAAAAGGCCGACGCCTTGCTTTCCGAAAGAAACGCCGCGAAGTCGGCGAGAATCCGGTAGGGCTCGGTGCGTGAAACCGGTCGCCCGACACCGTAACGCCCGACGAGCGAATGCTGCTCGAGCGCTTGCTGCACGTAGGGGATCACCCGCTGGTCGGGCACGCCGATGACGATATCTTCCGCCGGAAAGCGTGCGCCCCACTCGGCAAGCGTTTCCAACACGGCTGCCGCCTGATCGGAAGGTTCCTCGACCACGCGGATGCGATCGGGCGTGAGGTTTTCGGGAGGATGTTGCCACCGGTCCACGACCAGGCAACCGTGGTCGTCGAAGGCATCGCGCAAAGCCTCGGGCGCGGCGATCAAAACGGTGACGCGGTCGGCGACCTGGTCGAGCATGCGCCGCACGACGACGTTCATGTCGACCGTGCCCAGCAACACGATACGTCCCTCGAAACTACATTCCTGCTTTTCGATCGCGACAAGCCGCGCCGTTTGGCGATCCCACAGTTCGAGCGAATCGAGCACCCGCAAATACGCCTGCTGCAAATCGCGCAGGGTTTTCCAACGCTCGATTTCGCGGCGGTCGAAACGGGGAAAGGCGTCGTCTTTCACCGCGGCCGCACGGTCGGCTCGTTCGAGAACGGTCTCGCAATCGAGCGCGTCGGCCGCCAATTCGCGATGGAGCGCGGCGAGGATCTTCGCCAACTCGATCCGATCGTGCAGCGACTCGGGAACGCTCGCCGACAGGTGTTGCAACCGTGACTTGGGCATCTCGGCGATCGCCTTGGCCCAGGCCGAAAGCTGCGTGAAGGTTTCGGCGAAGGGGCGAGCGGCGCGATACAGAAGTTCGGGAAGACGCCCGATCGTAAGAATACGCGGCGGCAGCAAGACCAACTTGCGATCTTCGGCCGTTTCGGCCAAGTGCTGTTCCAGTCGGCGCTGAAATCGCCCACCGGGGACGGCGATCACGACGTCGGAAAGATCGAGCACGTCTTTCCCGAGCCGTCGTCTCTCGCGTCCGAATTGCAAGAAGAATTCGACCGCCGTATCGAGAACGGGCCGATCCCAGCCCAGAAAATGCCGTTGCATGCGCGATGCCCCAGGGTGTCGTGAATCAACTGCCGTGTGCCTTGTTCGTGGTCGGCCGGGGAGTGCCCTCCGCGGCTTTCCTTTCGGTCGTTCTACCAGATCGCGGGGCCTCTTTTCCAGATCCCGGGTACAGAGGACCGGGTACGGAAGATCCGTCGAGCGGCCGGAAGGGTTCGGCCGAAAGCGCGTCGCGCCGTGCAGCGGTCGGGCAACAGGGGTGTTGCCGACAAGAACCGGGCGACGTGCTCGGCGCGCCGCCCGGTGAAATCGTCAACGGAAACAAGAAACGTGCATCACGCGTCGAGAATGTACCCGTCGCGGTATTCGGGTTTGATCAACGGTTCGAGCCCGTCGATGTTCTTGACCTTGAGATTTTCGGCATCCCACTCGACCTTTTCGCCCAGGCCCGGTTCGTTGGCCACCCACACGGCGAGGTTGCCGAGGAGGACGACCTCGGTAAGCGGCCCGGCGTAGTTCGGGAAGTTCGACATGGCCGGCTTGCCGCCTTTGATCGCTTCGACCCATTCGGTGAAGTGACCGGGCGAGGCCTCGAATTCGGCGTCCATGTCGGCATTCTCGCCGAGCACCCAAAATTCTTCGCCGCGCCGGTGAAGCGAGTAGAAGCGTCCCTTGTCGCCCACGATCAAGCTGCCGGTCGAACCGGGAGGAAGCGGATCGTCGAAGCCTTCGAACAATTCCATCGGAGGCGTCTTACCGCCGTCGTACCAAATCATCTTCAACCCGTCGCGCCATTCGTTGGCGGGAAATTCGTAGGTGATGATCGACCATTTCGGGTAGCTGTCGCGGTTATGGCCCGAAGTTTCGGCCTGGACGGAAACGGGGTTGCGCAAATCGAGCCCGGCGAACGGCAAATTGATCACGTGGCAGCCCATGTCGCCCAAGGCCCCGGTGCCGAAGTCCCACCATCCGCGCCACGAAAACGGGTGATACCCCGGTGCGTACGGACGGAAGCGGCCCGGGCCGATCCACTCTTGCCAGTGCAGGTACGGCGGAACGGCTTGTTCCGGCTGCCGTGTGCCGCCTTGCGGCCAGATGGGCCGGTTCGTCCACACGTGGACTTCCTTCACCTTGCCGACCACGCCTTTGCGCAACAGCGCGGCCCCCTTGCGGAGCCCCTCGCTGGCCGTGCCCTGGTTGCCCATTTGGGTTTGCACGCCGGTTTCGGCGGCGACCTTGGCCAGCAGGCGGGCTTCGTAGAGGGTGCGCGTGGCGGGCTTTTGCGTGAAGCAGTGGATGCCCATCCGCATCGCCATCAACGAAGCGGCGGCGTGGCAATGGTCGGGCGTGCTGACGGTGACCGCGTCGATCTGGTCGCCCATCTCCTCGAACATCTTGCGGAAGTCGAAGTACTTCTTGGCGTCGGGGAATCGCTTGGCGGCACCGCCTAAGGTACGTTCATCGACGTCGCAAATGGCGACCATCTTCCCGTGGTTGCCCGCGTCGGCCGAGTCGCTTTGCCCCTTGCCGCCGACGCCGATCGACGCAAATTGCAACTGTTCGTTGGGCGACTTGCTTTCTTTCGCTTGGATGCCTCCGGCGACCCAATAGCCGATTCCCAAGGCGGCGGAAGTTTGCAGAAATTGCCGGCGATGTGTCGTCCACGCCATGACGAAGCTCCTCGAAATAATGACGGATTGAATTGAGACGATGGATTGAAACGGGGTGCGACCGAGGTACGGCGGGAAGTGCCGAGTTCTCAGACGCGGATGGGATTCTGCGCAGCGGTCACTATGATTCCACCGTGCACAGGTTGCAAGCCGTAGAAAAACCCCCGGCGCGCTTTTTGATCAAAACGCGAAAGAATGGGGCTCAAGCGGAGAAATCAACGACAAACGGCCGCTTCGCATTGGTCCGAACGATCGGGCGACCGGAACGGATCGTTCCCGGCTGAGGCGGTTGGCTCACGGGTCTTGGTGCATGGCCACCGACAGGTACCCGTAGTACGTGTCGTTGCCCCGCAAGATGTAGAACTTCAAGGGCAACAGCGAGGCGAGGTCGGGCCGGTTCATGATGTACTTGACGTTTTCCAGATTGACCGTTTCCCAGATGTGCATGCCCACGAGCACGTCGCCGGCTCGCAATCCTTGAGCCGCCGCGGGGCTGCCGGGCCGGACCTCGGTGATCAGCAATCCGCCGCGGTAATGCGTGCGGAAGCGGCGGTTGAACTCGTCGGCGGGCATCGGTTCGAGCCGCAAGCCCAACAGCTCCCAGGTCGCATCGTGATCGATCGTAGACGCGGCCGGGGCGGCGAGTGCCAAATCGGCCGCGACTTCCTCACCGCTGCGCGAGACGACGATATCCAGCTCGTCGTCGGGCGACTTGTCGAGAATCGCCCGCTGGAAGTCGAGTCGGCTACGGATGGGAATGTCGCCGACGCGGACGATGACGTCGCCGGGTTCGATGCCCGCTTCGGCGGCGGGGCTTTCGGGCTCGACCTTCGCGACGACCAGGCGATGCTCCAACGGCGAGGTGTCGGCGAATTCGAGGCCGTGCCGCACACGCTTTTCGTTGATCTGGGCGAACAGCTCAGAGGCCACGCGCACGACCTTGTCGACGGGGATCGCAAACCCGATTCCCTGCGCTCCGGCCCGAACCGCCACGTTGATCCCGATCATCTCACCGTCGATGTTCAACAACGGGCCGCCCGAATTGCCCGGGTTGATGCTGGCGTCGGTCTGGATCAGGTCGTCGTAGAACTGGGCGTCGCTGACCTGGACGGCGCGATGCAGCGCACTGACGATGCCTCGCGTGGCCGTGTGCTCGTATCCGTAGGCGTTTCCGACGGCGACGACCGACTCGCCGGGCATCAGGTCGGACGAGGTGCCGATGTTGATGACCGTCAGCGGTTCGGGAGCGTTGATTTTGATGATCGCCAAATCGGTTTCGGGGTCGCGGGCGACCAATTCGGCGATGAATTGGCGACCGTCGGCCAGGGTGATCTGGATTTCCCGCACGCCGTCGACGACGTGATGGTTCGTGATGATGTATCCCCGCGAGTCGATGATGACGCCCGTCCCCATGCCGTTGACGCGTCGCGCCGCGTCGATCTGGCCGTTGGTGCCCGCGGTGGTGATCAACGTCTTCTCACCCCGGATGTTGACCACGGCCGGCCGGGCCGCCTTGACGGCGCGAACGATCGGTGTTTCTCGCAACTCCGACGCCGGGACCGCCCGTACGGTTCCCAACATGACGGCGGCGGTGCACAGGCAACTCAACAGCAGCGTTCGACCGGTTGCGATTTTGTGCATGTCTCGGCAGGTCCTACGGCAGTGAGCGATTGTGGGATATGGTAAGGGCTAGGGGATCGCTTGAGGCGGGTAGAAAGCTACCCCGCTGTCCTCCCCGTTCACCCTTGATTCATCGGCGACAACATCATCTTCCTTGACGACAGGGCTTGTAACCGGCAAAGTCTACCTGTCTTCACGTTTTCGAAACCTGGTGGGGTGTTTCCGATAACGCCGGATACCCTCCACCACGAGGCGAGAACCTAACGTCGCATCGACGCACCGGATCGGGCCAGTGCCGGGGTCGGTGCCGTCGGATCGACCGGTACGGCGCGGAACACCCAACTGGCCGGTTTCTTGGCGGCGGCGGTCGACACGTTACCCCGTGCTTTCCAGCCGGAAGATTGCGACGGCGGCATCGGCGCCGGGGTCGGAATGATCTCCGGCGCACTCGGCGGGGCCGTTTGGGGAGAAGACGAGGCGGGCGCGCTGTCGGCGGATGAATCGTTTTTTCCGCCGGAAGAAGATTGTTCGGGATGAAACACCGGGGCGGTCGGTACCGGGTGGAATTTGGCGGGTTCGGCTGCCGCGGCGACACCGGCCGGCTCGGCGGCTACCGCGGGTTGCACCCTGCTACCGGCACATCGTAGGCAACGACGGGTGTGGTAGGCGGTCGGGGCGACGGTTGCGGTCGTTTCCCCTTGGGCCGGGGTGGGCGAAACGGTCGATTCCGAGACGACCGCCGGACCGCACGTGTACGCGGCATCGTTCGAATTCACGGTCCGTTGATTGATCCAGGGAACCCTGTTCACCTCCAGCGACCAGTCCCCTCGCAGGATCAGGCCGTGCATCGGCCGCACGTAACAGCAGCCGAGGCTGGTCGAGGCGGTCGCTGCGACCAGAAGCAGCACCGTCTTCCAGTGTGCCACGATACACCCCCTTCGATTGAGCATGGATTTCCGACCGGGGACGCCGTCGTTCCCGGCCCGAACCGGCACGCCGCAACGCGGCGCGTCCGGCGGCGACCACAAGGACGCTCTTCGCGCAAGCCCGATCGCCGAACACCGCCCAAGCGGTCCTCGCGACGATCAGGCGCGGCGAAAGGAAGTCGCCGAACCGTCGGCGCCGGAACGACCCGACGGCTCGACGACAACACAGGATTCCCAAGGCCGGCCGAACGGCACGATCGCCTTCGGCCGGGCTTTGCCTCTAAATCGGCTCGATACAGCCGGAAAATTAGGAATAATCCGAACGGGTTCGCTAGACTGCGCACCTTTCCCGGGTTACAGCAAGGCGACGGCTGCCCCGGGTTGCGTTCAGGCGGATTTCCGGCACCCGAGAGGTCGCCTCGAGGCGACACGACGACGCCGGTCGCGCGATGCGACCACCCAGAAGCGTTCCGCGGCGAAAGAAGCCTGCGGTTGGGGGTGTTGAAAGACGGACGCTGTGCGCGAAAG
>CAYVVR010000005.1:0-4769 GCA_964454655.1 uncultured Planctomycetaceae bacterium
ACGATCGACGAGAGCTACCAGCACATGCGCGATATTGCGCGACACGACTTTGCTTGCGCCACCGATCACGGCTACAACCTGAGTCCCTACATGTGGAATTACACGGCGAAACTCGCCCGCACGAATGCCGATCCTGATCGGTTCTTGACCTTTTTGGCCGAGGAATGGACCTCGACGTTCGAGGAGTACTCGACCGAGCATCCCTATGGTTTCTACGGTCACCGGAACTTGATCTTGGCCGATCCGTACTTTCCGCGGTGGTGGAACGCGAGAAATCGGCAAACACCGGCCGAGGTGTGGGAAGACCTTCGCAAGTTGAATGCGAACTTCGTTCACATCCCGCATCAACTTGCCGATACGGGCAACGTGCCCACCGACTGGAATTTCACCGACGAAGAAGCCCAACCCGTGGCCGAGATTTTTCAAACACGCGGCTCCTACGAGTACAAAGGCACGCCGCGGGAAGCGGTCCGCACGACGCCGCCGGGGTATTTCTTGCAAGACGCCTGGGCGCGAGGCATCGTCATCGGTGTGATCGCCAGTCCCGACCACGGCGGCGGTTACGGAAAAGCATGCGTGTACGCGCCCGAGTTGACCCGCGAAGCCATCCTCGAGGCGATTCGACGGCGACATTGTTACGGCACGACGGCGGCGAAGATTTTCCTCGACGTGCGTGTCGACGGCTGGTTGATGGGAGAGAAGGTTCGACGGTCGGCGCCGAAGAATGTTCCCGTCGAAATCACTGTCTCGTGTCCGGCGGAAATCGACCGCATCGAGGTTTGTCGGAACAACCGGTTCATCTTCTTGCAGCCTGGTGAGGGCACCGAGGCCAAACTCACCTTCGTCGACCGCGATCCGCTTCCCGGTCGCAGCTACTATTACGTGCGGGTAATCCAGAAGAACGGCGAAATTGCTTGGAGCAGTCCCGTCTGGTTCGGGGCGCAGTGAGCTTCGCCCGGGCTTCGGTTCGCCTTTCCGGAACGGCCCGTCGACGACTTGTCCATCTTTTTGGATGAGGGGTGTCGGGACCAGGAAACGCGCACGCGTGCCCTGTTGCCCCGGTCGTTACGAGTAGTGTGATACCGCGCGTCTGCGCCTTCGGCTGCGTGGAGAGCGACTGCCGGCATGGTTTGGCCGCTGCGCTAGGCCGCGGGGCGTGTCTGTCGGGACACCCTATTGGGACCACTTTATCTTGAGCGGATGTCTAATAGGTGACAGACGTGAAATAAAATTTCCTTATATTTGCAAAATTGTTGGCATTGCCGACCGTTGGTTGCTACATTTCCGGTCAGCCGGGCTTGAGCTCGATCGACCGGCTGGTGGTGTTGCGTTGATGCGATCGAGCCTCTGACAAGATCACTTTTCCGACGCTTTCAAGGTCAGCGTTCTTTGAACGCTAAAAACTCGGGCAGGAGTCGGCGGGGATAGTGCACTCCTTTGCGCCCGACTAGATGCACATTGGGCTGCACGTACGTGTTCGCCGACGTGCAGCGGGGGTTTTTCTCGTCTTCTGGTCGGAGGTTTGCTATGACTGGGTTGCCGCGTCGTAGGGCGTTCACTCTGGTGGAATTGTTGGTGGTGATTGCGATCATCGGCATCTTGATCGCACTCTTGTTGCCGGCCGTGCAGGCTGCTCGTGAGGCGGCTCGGCGATCGCAGTGCACCAACAACTTGAAACAGTTGGGGTTGGCACTACAGAACTACCATGACAGCCACAAGTGCTTTCCGTACATGTCGGGAGGCACCCAAGGAGCGTACGGAGGCTTGCCTTGGGGATGGCAGTCGAATCACGGCTGGCGCAGCGGGTTCGTTTCGATGTTGCCCTATTTTGAACAACGCGCGTTGTACGAGCAGATCATGGCCGGCGACCCGACTGGGAGCACGAACGGCGGACGTCCCGTCGCGCCCGAGGGCGGTTGGCCGCACTGGGGATGGTCCGTCTGGAACGACTCGCCGGATAATCTGTTGTGTCCTTCCGATGACGGGTACCCCGACAAGGGAGGACGCGATAACAGCTACGTGTTCTGTGAAGGCGACCAGGTCGATAACGCGCTGTACACGCGAAAACCGCGGGGAATGTTCGGGCATCTGGCGCATACGCGAATGGCCGATATTCAGGACGGCACGAGCAACACGATCGCCATGAGCGAGATCGTGTCGCAAAACCAAGGCGGTGTCGGCGACCACGGCAGCCCGACGACGGTTTCGGCCAACAGCGTCGAAAAAGTGAAAGGGATTGCCAGCGGCGTCGGCGGTCTGCGCGATACGCCCATCGTGTGTCGCGGAACGGTGGCAGGATCGTATTTCGTGGCCGGAACGCCGGTGGCTAGTCGCCGCGGGGTCAAGTGGACGTTCGGTTTGCCGACCTACGTCGGTTTTACCACCGTTTTGCCGCCGAACGACCCGGCTTGTGCCGAAACCAACGCCGGCTGGGGATGGGACAGGAACGTCGTCTTGCCGCCTTCCAGCCGCCATCCCGGGGGAGTGAACTGCTTGTTCGCCGACGGTTCCGTGCACTTCATTCGCGAAACGATCGACACGGGAAATCTTTCGGCTCGTCAATACGGAGGCCCCAGTGTTTACGGCGTTTGGGGAGCACTGGGATCGAAGGCGGGTAAAGAAACCGTCCAAATTCCGTGAACCGCGACGCGGCGGCTTCAGCGATGCAGGCTGTCGGAGCGTATCGACGGAAACATCGGTGACGCTTTGTGCCGATTCCGAACCGACGTTGTCGGTAATCGTTTGAAATTCAAGCAAAAAGGGGGACTGTATGCGCAGCGGGCAAATGATCATCGTTGTGATCATCACAAGCATGCCGTTTTTGCTTGGGTGTCCACGTGATTCCGGTCGACCGAAGACATATCCCGTCGAGGGCGTCGTTACGTTGAACGGCGAACCGGTGGAGGGGGCGACGGTCGTCTTTTCTCCGGTTGGCGGCGGTGAAGGGGAAACGTCGCCTCAGGCGGCTCAGGCCAAGACGGACGCTGACGGACACTACGAGCTTTCGACCTTCGAGGCGGGCGACGGCGCGATACCGGGGGAATATGCGGTGATCGTGACGAAATACGATGTCAAGCCGACTCCCGGCGGCCCGGAGCTCGAATCGGAAGAAGGGCAAATGAAGGCGTTCCTAGAGGCTCAGCAGGGCGGCGACGATTCGGCGGTGCGAAACCTGCTGCCGGCCAAGTACGCCAACGCTCAAACGTCGGGACTGAAATTTACCGTCAAACTGGAACGCAACTCGATCGATATCAAGTTGGAGAATTAGTGTCGGCGATCGGCCGATCGCTTGGTTGTCGTCATCGGTACAGGCGGTGTCGGAGTGAATTCGGCACCGCCTGTGTTCATAGAGCGTTGTTCGGCGGCGCATCGGCTTCGCCGGGCATGTCGGCGCGTCGACCCGGCGACCTGCCGCCATTGCAGATAGGGCGAGCGATACGCTACATTTAAAGTTTCCCATGCCGCCGCGGTAGTTGCGTTACGGCTTTTTGAAATCGTTGGGGTTGCCTATGTTCGAGTCGCTACAAACGGGTCTCACCGACGCCCTGCGCACCCTTGCCGGTCGCGGCAAGCTGACGGAAGCGAACATGCGGGAAGGGCTCCGGCTGGTGCAAAAAGCGCTGCTGGAGGCCGACGTCAGCCTGCCGGTGGTCAAGGAATTCGTTGCGCGCGTGTCGGAGGCCGCGCAAGGCGAAAAAATCCTTCGTTCCCTCAACCCCACGCAACAGTTGTTCGGGGTCGTGCATCGCGAACTGGTCAACCTGATGGGGCCGGTCGACCATTCGCTGCACTTGAAGCCCGGCGGCACGGTGATCATGCTTTGCGGCTTGCAGGGTTCGGGAAAAACGACCACATGCGCCAAGCTGGGCCGCATGATCAAAGAACGCGGCAAATCGCCCATGCTCGTTGCGGCCGACCTTCAGCGCCCGGCTGCTATCGAGCAATTGAAGGTCCTCGGCGACAGCTTGGAGATCCCGGTGTACACCGAGCCGGGAGCGACCGATCCGGTGGCCGTCTGTCGGCGGGCCGTGCAACAGGCCAAGTCGTCGGGGATCGACGTGGTCATTCTCGACACGGCAGGACGATTGCACGTCGACGACGAGTTGATGGAACAGCTCGAACAGATCGACCGCCGCGTCCAGCCCGAGCAGGTGTATCTCGTCGTCGACGCGATGACCGGTCAAGATGCCGTCAACAGCGCCAAGGCGTTCAACGACGCACTGACGCTCGACGGGGTCATCCTGACGAAGCTCGACGGTGACGCCCGCGGGGGGGCGGCGCTGTCGGTCAAATACGTCACCGGCGTGCCCATCAAGTTCATCGGTGTCGGCGAACAGACGGATGCCCTGGAGGAGTTCCATCCCGAGCGGATTGCGGGCCGTATTCTGGGGCACGGCGACATTCTCTCGCTGGTCGAGCAGGCGCAAAAGAAACTCGATCAGGAAGAAATCGCACGTCAGCAGGAACGGCTGAAGCAAGGTCAATTCACGCTCGACGATTTCCGTAAGTTGATCGACCAAACGCAACGTATGGGACCGTTGCGGCAGGTGATGAGCATGATCCCCGGCATGGGGGGGATGATGCGGCAGCTCGATTCGGTCGATGCGGATGCCGAAGGCGCCATGAAGCGGTTGCGGGGGATCATCGACTCGATGACGCCTGCCGAACGCGCCGATCCGTCGATTATCGATCCCAGCCGTCGAAAACGGATCGCGGCCGGGGCTGGTGCGGACCAGCCAGACCATCGCAAGATGGCCTACCTGTCGCCG
>CAYVVR010000005.1:4779-16626 GCA_964454655.1 uncultured Planctomycetaceae bacterium
ATGCCGAACGAGGTCAACGACCTCGTCAAGCAGTTCGAGCCGATGGCGAAAATCATGCAGTCGATGGCCGGAATGGGGCTCCGCGATCGAATGCGGGCCATTCAGGGGCTCATGCAACAAGTCGGAAACTCCCCGACCGGCCGCATCGGCAAGGTGAAGAAGGGAACCGGAAAACGTCTCACCAAGGCCGAAAAAGAGAAGCGTCGCAAGCAGCGAGAAAAAGAACTTCGCCGCCGTCGTCGGGAAAAAAAGAAGAAACGCTAGTCGGGTAGGGGGTGTGAACGATCCGCTTGGGTGGGTGTCATTCTTTGCCCGGGGGGCTGGTCAAACGTCCCAATTTGTTGAAAATATTGGGTTTCCGACTGGTAGAAGCGAAGTCGCCTGCGGGGAACACGCTTCAGTGTGAGCCTGAAGCAGAAGCCTGCGGTTGGTATGCCGGGAAGGCTTGAGTGCCTCGGCGAAAGCGGTGGTTGATTGCTTTCGTCGCAGGCGGGCGAATTGACGAAACACGCGTACGTTCGATTCACGTATCGAGGAGAGTAACTCCGTGGCAGTTCGAATCCGACTGAAAAAGATGGGCCGTCGGCATCGGCCGTTTTATCGGCTGTGTGCCATGGATGCGAGGGCGCCTCGGGACGGTCGCGTCATCGAGGAATTGGGAATCTACGATCCGATGGTTCCCGAAACCGATGCGAGGGCGATCCTGAAGGCGGATCGTATCGCGTATTGGCTGAGCGTGGGCGCTCAACCGACCGAAAAGGCGGCGATTTTGATCAAGAAGTACGGCCCGAACGGGACGCACCTCGAACAGCAAAAGGCGGCGTTGGAACGCTTGGCGCAAAAGCGTTCGGCTCCTGTGACGGTGGCCGCACCGGCGCAGCCTGCCGCCAAACAGGAAGAAAAAGCACCCGAAGCCGAGGCGGAACCGGCTGCCGAGGCTCCGGCTGAGGAGAATAACGCAGACGCAACCGAATGACTCCGCCAGTCCCCGCGATTCGTTTCGACGTGCTCACGCTGTTTCCGGGAATTTTCAGCGGTTACCTCGGAGAGAGCGTGTTGAAACTGGCGATCGAACGCAAGTTGGTGGATATTCGGTTGCACAACATCCGCGACTGGACGTACGACAAGCATCATCAAGTCGATGATCGGCCGTACGGCGGCGGCCCCGGAATGGTGTTGATGGCTCCGCCGGTCGTCGAATGTGTCGAAGACGTTCAGTCGCAAGCCGAATCGCCCGGACATTTGGTCATGTTGAGTCCGCAAGGGCGGCGGCTGAATCAACGAGTCGTCGAGGAATTGGCCGAAAAGCCGCGAATCCTTCTGCTTTGCGGAAGATATGAAGGCTTCGATGAGCGGATACGGACGATCCTCGAACCCGACGAGATTTCGTTGGGCGACTTCGTTCTCAACGGAGGCGAAGTTGCCGCAATGGCGATCATCGATTCGGTGATCCGACTGATTCCCGGCGTATTGGGCGACGAAGACAGCAGCCTGCACGATTCGTTTTCCGGCGATGACCGGTTGCTGGATCACGCCCAATACACACGTCCCCGCGAGTACCGAGGGCTGGCAGTGCCGGAGGTGTTACTCAGCGGAAACCACGAGGCGATTCGGGAATGGCGTAAGCAAAATCAGGTCGAACGTACCCGCGAGCGGAGGCCGGATTTGCTCTTGGACGATCGACAGACGGCCGAGCCGAATCGCAGCGAACAACGACGAAAATCAGATACTTGAATCGAACGAAACTCGGTATCCGACGGATGGCTCGCCCGACGGGGCGGATTCCGAGACGGTCAAACCAGCAAAAACCACAAGCGTCCAAACCCGGCGATCACGAGTTTCTCCCTTGGGAGAAACAGCCGATCGAATGAGTGCGAGGAAGATCATGAACAAACAGGCATTGATCAACGCGGTCGAGCAAAGTTCGCTCAAGCCCGAAATCGAGTACTTCGAAATCGGCGATACGGTCGACGTCCATTGCCGCATCTTGGAAGGCGACAAGGAACGGATTCAAATCTTCAACGGCGTGGTGATTGCCCGCAGCGGTTCGGGAACCCGCGAGATGTTCACGGTCCGGCGTATCGTCCAGGGCGAGGGCGTCGAACGAAAGTTCCCCTTGCATTCGCCGCGAATCGCGAAGATCGAGGTAAAGCGTGCGGCTATCGTGCGTCGGGCGAAGCTGTATTACCTGCGGGATCGGATCGGAAAAGCCGTCCGCTTGCGAGAGCGTCGTCCCGACCAGATGGCGAAACGAGCCGCCCGCGAAGCCGCCTATCGCGCAAAGAAGGAAAAGGCACAAGCCTAAGCGTTTCGCATTCGGCCGAGACGGTAACGTGCATCGGCCGGTGCGCCGCTTCCATGGAATATGCCGAAGAGCCCCGTTTCCCGTGCGTGGAGACGGCGGCTCTTTTTTGATTGTGGAAACGGGCGAGTTTCGCTGCTTGCAAGTGCTGCGCCGCGCAGTATGATGAGCGGCGTTCGAACGGCTACACGGCAACAGGGCATCGCCGGGAAACATGGCTACGGGGCGGATTCATGCGGCAATTCGCGCGTCGGCTGCGCATCTACGCCTTGATCTGGGCGAATTTTTTCATATACCACGCGGTGTACGCGTGGGAGGGCATTCGTGAGCGAGTGCGGTCGGCACGTCTTTGGATGCGATCTCGCGGCAAGCCGTCGCGTGCGAACTTCGGGCGTTGGGGCGAGGATGCCGCCTGTCGTTATTTGAAGAAGCGAGGATTTCGCATCGTTGCGCGGCGTTCACGGAATCGGCTCGGCGAGATCGACATTATCGCCGTCGAGCGGGCCACGAGGACGGTCGTATTCGTCGAGGTGAAAGCCCGTCGAACGGCCGAATTCGGCGGACCGGCGGCCGCGGTGACCGGCGGGAAGAAACGTCGGCTTTGTCGTGCAGTGCAGTTGTTCATTCGGCGCCACGACCTGGAAGAACTTGCGATGCGAATCGACGTGATCACGGTCGTGCCGCAGGAGGACGGTTCGCCCCATATCGAGTGGTTTCCTGGAGCGATCGAACCCGCGTGACTCAGGGCGATCGTTTTGCGTTTGTTCGCGGCGACTGCGTCGGTGTTTCGTCCATGCCGATACGGTTCGGCGGGATCGTTTCGTCGGGAAACAGCCGCGGCAGAAGCGCGTATCGCAACACCAGCCCGGCCAAAATGAACGCCGCCCCGGCGGCGGTCCACCAGGCAGCTCGCTCGCCCCAAAACAACAAGGCCCACGCCGGCACGAGAAGCGGTTCCAGCAAACCGATGAGAATTGCTTCTTGGCTGGGAATGCGCTTCAGCCCTTGCGACAGCAGCACGTAGGGGATGGCCATTTGGAATGTGCCGAAGGCCATCAGCCAAGCGAGTTGCGGCAGGGTGGGCCACAACCCCATTGCGATCACGACCGGTAGCAACAGGACGGCGGCGGTCGCATGGTTCAGGGCGATCAGCCAGGCCGAGTTTTCGTCTCGCAGGTGCCGCAGGCACGTGACGACACCGGCGTACAAAATCCCGGAAAGCAATCCGAAGACGACACCCAGTTGCGACGCCGCGTCGGTGCGCGTGAGTTCGAAGCCCAAGATGATTCCGATACCGACCATCGCGAAGGCAAACGGTACGAGATCATGTTTTGTCACCCGCTCGCCCAGAATGAACATTCCGAACAGCAGCACCCAAAAAGGGGCCGTGTTTTGGAGCCAAATGGCGTTGGCCGCGGTGCTTTGCGTCATGGCCAACAGGTATGTGGCGTTCATTCCGGCGAAGCACAGCACCAAGGGGATCAGTCCCGGTCGCCATCGGGGCCGCCGAGCGGCGGGCGCAAGGATGAAGGCCGCAGCCGAGGCACGCCAAAAAGCGAACAGTAATCCGCGCTCGAACTGCGGAAAGGCGTCGAAAAACGAGGCCTTGGCGAACAGGCCGCTGGAACTCCACAGCACGGCCGCGCCGACGACCAGCAGTCTGCCGATGAATCGCCGGCGACCGGTCGACGAAAGCGAGGCGTCGAAAGGTGAAGGAGTTTGGGGCACCGTTGGATGACAAATCCCGGAGGAAAAAACACGCCACGGACATCGATCATTCGGCGGAGCGCGGCCGCTCGACGATCTTGCCTTGCGCCGTCCACTGCTTCCACCGAGGCGACGGATAAGCCGCCACGTCGTCGCCTTGTCCCTGAAGCACCAGACACGCGACTTCGGGGAATCTTTCGGCGGTGGTCAAGCCCTCGGCGGGGCCCAGAACGCTGACGCCGGTGGCCAGGGCATCGGCGAGCGTCGCATTCGGAGCGATAACCGTCACCTCGCTGTGGTGGGTCAATCCGATTCCTGTTTTCGGATCGACGATATGGGAGTATCGCTTGCCCTCGACCATCACGAACTGGTAGCGATCACCCGATGTCGCGACGGCACAGTGACTCGCTTTGACGAAATATCCAGGCGGTTCACCGGGGTTCAACGGGGCGATGCCGACGATCCACTCTTCCCGACCCGGCGGGGGATCGCCCACCCCGATGTCTCCGCCGGCGTCGACCAAAGCACGCGAAATGCCGTGTTTCCGCAGCGTGGCCAAGGCCTGATCGATGGCGTATCCCTTGGCGATTCCGCCGAAGTCCAACTTCATGCCGGGAACGGTCAGCTCGACGGCCTGCCGACGCTCATCGAAACGCACCTTGTCGAATCCCACAAGGGCTTGCGCCTGGCGGATACGGTATTCACGCGGCAGCTCTCGCAGCGTGCGGGCGCGCCGCCACAGGCGAATGAGCGGCCCGATGGTCACGTCAAAGGCCCCGCCGGTTTTTTCGGCGAGATCGCGGGAAAGTACGAGGACCTTCCAGAGGTCGTCGCTTACCGGAACGGCTTCACCCGATCCCGCAGCCTCGCACAGACGCGATACCTCGCTGTCGGGAATGTAGTCGCTGAATACGGCGTTCAGCTCGCGGATTCGAGCGAAAGCGGCACGTGCCGCCTGTCTGGCTTCGGCTTCCGATGCGGCATAGCAGACGATGCGGATCGGCACGGCCATTTCAATGCCGCGAAATTCATATTTCGCCGGCGATCCCGCACAATCGGGCGGTTGGGCCGCCCTCGTCGAGCTTGAGATGATGAAAACGGCTCCCAAAACCAAGAGAACCGGCAAGGCTTGGCATTGTCGACAAGGCAATATCATGGCACACCGTCTTTCGCGGTTGGGGACGTCGTTTCGACGAAACGGCACTTTCGGTAGCTCGATGTATTGTAGCCGACGGAAAGGCGGCGGTGGGCTTCGAAACGTCTGCGGGGATGGCGAGCGAACCGACTTCGAGCTGATCGCGTACGGGTACCGGGCAGGTGGATCGTCGGTTGGAGCACGTCGACGTACCAAATGGTGCTGATCAGGTGGTTCGCGTGGTTTGGGATGGCTTTTGCGACGTTTGCATCGCTTGAATCGGTCACGTACAATAAGCATTCGGTTACCGGTAGGAATAACCGGTAATGTGGTGCGGTCGACGTCGCTCGCGTCATGGAACGAATAGAGCGATTCGCAGCGGTTTCCGTGAGTACCGCGGCGAGTCGAACGAGGACGTTGAGGCGATCGGTTCGCAACCGCCCACTGGAAGTTCCCGCCTATACCGAAACGGTCATCGCGCGTTCTCCCGGAAAATCTCGTGAGTGGTTTTCCTGCAACAGCGCGCGGACGACGGCCCGATGTCGACCGTCGCAGTCTGAATGATGCACTGGATCGTCGCCGAAGAATGGGTGGCGAAAGGAACACTCGGTGGAGAGTAGTTCGCCGCGGCGGCGCGGACTGCGCGTTGGTATTTTCAATTGTCTTGCAGGAGCGAGGTACGACTGTATGCAGTGGACGAAGAAGTCATGGGCCGGCCTGATTGCGGCGGCAGCGATCCTGGGAATGGGGTTGTGCACCGGTGCTGCATTGGCCGACGACGGCTCGCCGAATCCTGAACTGGACCCGGTATTGAAGTGGCTTCCCAAGCCGTACCCGGTGCCCGATGCCGAGGCCAAGACCGAGGCCGAAATGAAGCCCTATGCCGAGGTGATCGTCGGCACCGATCTCAAGATCGAGATGGTTCCGATCCCCGGCGGTAAGTTCCTCATGGGAAGCCCCGAGGATGAAGAAGGCCGCAAGGAAGACGAAGGGCCCCAGCACGAGGTCATCATCGAGCCGTTCTGGATGGCCAAGTACGAAACGACCTGGGAATTGTACGAAACCTGGTCGTTCGAGATGGACATTCAACGTCGGAAGATCGAAAACAAAGAGCCCACCGAATGGGATCGTTTGGCGGATGCGGTTGCCCGGCCGACCAAGCCTTACACCGACATGTCGTTCGAGATGGGTAAGCGGAACAAGCCGGCGATCTGCATGACGCTGTATGCCGCTCAACATTTCTGCAAGTGGTTGTCGGCCAAGACCGGCCGTTACTACCGCATCCCGACCGAAGCCGAGTGGGAATACGCCTGCCGAGCCGGTACGACGACGGCCTACTCGTTCGGCGACGACATGGATGATCTCGACGACTACGGTTGGTACTACGACAACAGCGACGACGAGTACCACGAAATCGGCCAGAAGAAGCCGAATCCGTGGGGCTTGTACGACATGCACGGCAACGTCGCCGAGTGGGTGCTCGATCAGTATGTGCCCAATGCGTACGAGACGTTTGCCGGCAAGACCGTGAAGAATCCGCTGGTTCCGGCGGTCAAAGAGTATCCGATCGTCGTTCGCGGCGGTTCGTGGTTGGACGATCCGGAAGATTGCCGCAGTGCCGCGCGGAAGGGATCCGATCCCGATTGGAAGATGCAAGACCCGCAGATTCCGCAAAGCATCTGGTACTTGACCGATGCCCCGTTCGTCGGCTTCCGCGTCGTGCGGCCGTTGCGCGTGCCGACCGAGGAAGAGGCGAAACGCTACGAGCCCGATCCCAAGATCTTGCTCGAGTATCGTGCCGCCCAGGGCGGTAAGGAGTAGTCGAGTCGGTACCGCCTCGTACGAGGCACCGATAGTGATAAGAACACGCGGTCTTCGGTCGCTTTCCGGCCGAAGGCCGCGTTCGTTTTAGAGCGGACGTTCTCGATACGTCCCCATCGAAGCGGACGCCTCACTTGGCCCCCAAGTCACGCTCGATCTCTTGGGCCTGCGTGCTGAAAGACTCGACCGCGGCAGGCGGGCTGTTCTGTCGAGCCTGGCGGGCGAGGAGCGAAAGCGAACTCGGCGGATCGGCGACGCCTCGCACGTTCCAGGTCGAGCATCCCGACGCTGTCGTCGAAGCCGCTGCAAGGAGCCCCAGGCAAAATACGACCGAAAGTCGGAAACGACGTCGATTCACGATCTTCTCTCCTCGAACGACACACCGTGAAAAGCGGGCGGGAATTCTCTCCAACCGGCTCGATCGCCGCAAGATCAGTTTTTCGGTCACATCGACGAAGATTCGCGATCTTGTGTACGTTGTGTAGTTTGAGCCGGCGGCTGCGACTTGTCGGATACCGGTCGGCTCGCCTACACTAGCGGCGACGCCTGTTTCGTGCTTGTTCCGGCCGTTGCGGAGGATTTCTATTCGATGAAAGCACTCGTCCTGACCGCGTACAACCAGTTGGAGATCCAAGACGTTCCCGATCCGGATCCCGGGCCGGGAGAGGTGCTCGTCCGCGTGCGGGCGTGCGGAATTTGCGGTAGCGACGTGCACGGGATGGACGGAAGCACCGGCCGGCGAATTCCACCCATCATCATGGGGCACGAAGCGTCGGGCGAGATCGTCGCGTTGGGGGCGGACGTCGATGGGTGGCAGGAAGGAACGCGGGTTACGTTCGATTCCACGATCTACTGCGGGCGATGTTGGTATTGTCGCCGCGGCGATATCCATTTGTGCGACCGACGGCGCGTGTTGGGCGTGTCGTGTGACGAGTATCGCCGTCACGGTGCGTTCGCCGAATACGTCGTCGTGCCGGAACACATTTTGTACGCGCTGCCTCAGGAAGTCGGCTTC
This sequence comes from uncultured Planctomycetaceae bacterium, assembly GCA_964454655.1. Taxonomy (GTDB): domain Bacteria; phylum Planctomycetota; class Planctomycetia; order Pirellulales; family Thermoguttaceae; genus CAYVVR01. The sequence goes on from CAYVVR010000005.1 coordinate 12,760, forward strand.
GTCGAAGCGGCGATGGTCGAGCCGCTCTCGATCGCGCTGCATGCGCTCCAGCGGGCTCCGCTGCGCCCGGCCGATGCGGTCGTGATCTTCGGGGCGGGCACCATCGGGTTGATGCTGGTTCAGGCCGTGCGGGTAGGCGGTGCCGGGAAGGTGCTCGTCGTCGATCTCGATCGGCGACGACTGGAAATTGCCGCCCGACTTGGTGCCGATCGTGTGCTCGACGCCTCTTCCGTAGAGCCGAAGGAGCTTATCGAGGCGATATTCGAGGAGACCGAAGGTCGAGGGGCCGACGTCGTGTTCGAGGCTGTCGGGGTGATGCCGACGGTTTCTGCGGCGATCACCGCCGCGCGCAAAGGGGGCTGTGTCGTGCTGGTGGGGAACGTGACGCCGAACGTCGAGTTGCCGTTGCAGCGTGTCGTCACGCGGGAACTCACTCTGGCCGGTTCCTGCGCCTCGCGGCATGACTATCCGCGGTGCTTGGAGCTGCTCGCCCGCAAGGCGGTGCAAACTTCACCGCTGCTAAGCGCCGTGGCGCCGTTGGAACAAGGCGCCGAGATGTTCCGACGATTGCGCGACAATACCGAAGGCATGCTCAAAGTGGTACTTGAACCATGATCGTTCGAAAGGGTGGTGTGATCTAGTTCTGTGGATGTGTCGATTCTTGACCGATCTCAGACCGCCCCCTACACTGAGCTGTTTGGTTGGTCGCGCGTTCGGGCACGGCTATTCTGTGTCGTAACCGATTGGGTTCCAAGGAGTAACGATGGATACGCTTCCGATCCGCCGAGCGCTGATCAGTGTCAGCGACAAGTTGGGGCTTGGCGAGTTTGCACGCGGTTTAGCGGCTTGCGGGGTCGAGATCTATTCGACCGGTGGTACGCGCAAGTATTTAGAAGATCAGGGAATTACGGTGCACGACGTGTCGGCGTACACCGGGTTTCCCGAGATGATGGACGGGCGTTTGAAGACGCTCCATCCGAAGGTGTTCGGCGGTATTTTGTGCCGTCACGATCGTGAAGACGACATGGCCGCCTTGAAGGAGCACGAGATTCTCACCTTCGAATTGGTGGTCGTCAATTTGTATCCGTTCGAGGCCACCATCGCCCGACCCGACGTAACCGAGTCGCAAGCCATCGAAAAGATCGATATCGGCGGACCGTCGTTGGTGCGTGCCGCGGCGAAGAACCACGCGTTCGTCACGATCGCCACCAGTCCGATGCAATATGCCGAGATCCTTTCGCAGGTCCAAGCGAACGGCGGAACGGACTTGGCATTGCGAAAACGCTTGGCCGCCGAGGCGTTCGCCCATACGGCCAAGTACGACCAAGCGATTGCGGGGTGGTTTGCCGGTCAAACTTCCGAGGGCCCGTTCCCCGGAACATTGACCACCACGTACCGGCGCCAGGCCGTGTTGCGGTATGGAGAGAACCCGCACCAACAAGCGGCGTTGTATGCGGCGTCGAACCGCCAAGGGCCGAATTTGATTTCGGGCGTGCAGTTGCACGGAAAAGAGTTGTCGTACAACAACCTGCTCGACTTGGATGCGGCACTCGAGATCGTGCGTCATTTCGACGAGCCGGCCGTGGCCGTGTTGAAGCACAACAATCCGTGCGGTGCCGCGGTAGCCGACACCCTCGTCAAAGCGGCCGAAAAGGCGATGGCGGGCGACCCCGTCAGCGCGTTCGGATCGATCTTGGGAATCAACCGGATAGTTGATGTCGAAACGGCCGAGTTGCTGGCTCAACCGGGATTGTTCATCGAGGCGATCGTTGCTCCCGACTTCCAGTTGGGGGCGTTGGAGATCCTCACCACCAAGCCGAAATGGCACAAGAACGTGCGGCTGATCAAGGTCGGCGAGTTGGACGATCAACGCGAGCGGTGGACGTACCGCTACATCAACGGAGGCCTCTTGATGCAAGAAGCCGACAACGGGCCCGATGATCCGTCGCAATGGAAGGTCGTCACCGAAGCCCAGCCCGACGAGACGCTGACGGCCGATTTGCAGTTCGCGTGGGCGATCGTTCGCTTCCTCAAATCGAATGCAATCGCCTTGTGCAAGGACGGTATGCTCGTCGGTGCCGGTGCGGGCCAAATGAGCCGGGTCGACTCGGTCGAAATCGCGATCAAAAAGGCGGGCGACCGCGTCGACGGTTCGGTGTTGGCCTCCGACGCATTCTTCCCCTTCCCCGACTCGATCGAACATGCCGCAGCCGCGGGCGTCAAGGCGGTCATTCAGCCCGGCGGTTCGATTCGCGATCAGGAAGTCATCGATGCCTGCAATAAGCACGGCCTGCCGATGATCTTTACCGGTCGGCGTCATTTCCGTCATTGACGGAACGGCCGACTTGTCGATCCCGGATTCCGCCCGATTACCGGCAAAGCTGAGATTTCGGGCGCAATCCGGGTTTGTTTTGCGCCGATGCAAATTGTTTGCCGAGATGATGCAAATTGCCTTGTCACCGACTATGATCGGAATCGGTTGACCGACAACCGGTGTCGCTGCCGGGCGAGGGCGCCGGAGCGGCGAGAAATATCTGTCTCTTGATGCCGAGGAGGGAGCACGTGAGGACGACAACAGGCATGTGGTTGATGGGGACGGCAGTCTGTATTGCGTGGGTGATTTGTCTCAGCAGCGGTCGAAGCGTTTGGGCGCAAGAGGAAAAGCCCGAGACCATCCGATTGTTCGATGGAAAGTCGCTCGACGGGTGGATGGTCAAGTGCCGTCCGCAAGACAACGACAAACGCGGCTACTGGAAGGTGGTCGATGGGACGATCACCGCCGAAGTGCCCGAGGGCAGTAAGCACCATTACATCTGGTTGCTCACCGAGGATGAATTCGACGACTTCGAGTTGACGCTCGAGGTGCAGACGTATTCTTCCTCGAAAGGAAACAGCGGCGTCCAGCTTCGCAGTCGTTATGACGACGAGGCCGGTTGGCTGGACGGCCCGCAGGTCGACATCAATCCACCGGGCCCCTGGCGGTGCGGATTCATCTATGACGAAACGCGCGAGGCGAAAGTGTGGCTGTGGCCCGATGTCGGGCGGCCGTCGAACGCCAAGCCGGAACACGCACCCAAGGGATGGAAGTGGTTTCATGCCGACGACCCGCAGCATCCGAACGCGTGGAACACGATGCGGATCGTCTGCCGCGGGCTGCATATTCAAACGTTCGTCAACGGTGTGCCGGTGGCCGACTACGACGGCAAGGGGCGTTTGGACGACGAGGCCCATCGCTCGCACGGCGTCGGTCGGAAAGGCCACATCGGGTTGCAGATCCATCCGGGCGGCCCGCTGTTGATCCGCTTTCGCAATATCGAGTTGAAACCGTTGAAGTGAATCGAGCCGACCTCGGAAGCGGTGCCGGGGAAACAATCGGTTCGGCGCAAGCGATCCGTTGTGCGGGGAATTCGTCATGCGGATGAAAACGATCATCGCGGCTTCGGTCGTCGGTTCGACGGTTGCGGTTTTCATGGGCGGATTCGTCCGTGCCGAGACCGTCGAGGAGGCATTGCGTGCGCGAATGGAAAAACGGGTGTATCGAAACGACGCGGGAGAAACCTTGCCGTATCGCCTATTGGTGCCCGAGAACTACGACGCGGACAAGCGGTATCCGCTCATTCTGTTCTTGCACGGGGCGGGGGAGCGAGGTGACGACAACGAGTTGCAACTGAAGCACGCCCAAGTGTTGCACCTCGCGGCCGACCCGGCACATCCGTGTTTCGTCGTGGCGCCTCAATGTCCCGTGAATCAAAAATGGGTCGAGGTGGCGTGGAGCTTCGACAAACCGCACGAAACGCCCGAAAAACCGTCGTTTGCCATGCGGCTGACGTTGGAAATCCTCGACACCTTGGAGAAAGAATTCTCGAT
>CAYVVR010000005.1:16636-22417 GCA_964454655.1 uncultured Planctomycetaceae bacterium
CCGCGCGGCGGTACGTTACCGGGTTGTCGATGGGCGGGTTCGGCACGTTCGACATCCTCGTGCGTCGGCCGAACTATTTTGCGGCCGCGATTCCCTTGTGCGGCGGGGCCGACGACAACCGCGCCGCAGATTTCAAACACGTGCCGATATGGGTGTTTCATGGAGAAAAGGATCCTGCCGTGCCGGTGGCACGGTCGCGTTCGGTCGTCGCCGTGTTGAAAGAACTCGGGGCCGACGTGCGTTACACCGAATATCCCGGGGCGGGGCACAACATTTGGGAGCGTGCGTATTACGAACCGGGGTTGCGTGAGTGGCTTTTTTCGCACGTCCGCCGGTCGACCGAGTAGTTGTCGATCTCGGGCGATTCGAAGCGGGGGAACGACGGGAAAGCGGCGTTCATGCCGCGACGGCGTATCAACATTTCGAAGAGTAGGAGTTCCCCCATGATGCGTTGGATGCTTGCGTGCTTGAGCGTGTTCGTGGTCGGTGGTTTGGGCCACGCTGCCGCTGCCCGGGCCGAGGCCGATGCGGCCGCGCGGCCTAATGTCGTATTTATCTTGGCCGATGACTTGGGCTACACCGACCTTGGTTGCTACGGCAGCCGTTACTACGAGACGCCCAACATCGACCGCATGGCGGCCGAGGGAATGCGGTTCACCGACGGATACACCTGCGCCGCCAATTGTCAGCCGACCCGTGCGGCCTTGATGAGCGGGCAGTACGGCCCGCGGACGGGCGTCTATACCGTCGGCGGTATTTATCGGTTTCCTTGGCCGGTACGGCCGTTGCGCCCCGTCGACAACGTGACCGAATTGCCGCTCGAAAAAATCACGATCGCGCAGGCTCTCAAACGCGCCGGTTATGCCACCGGTATGTTCGGCAAATGGCACTTGGGAGAAGATCCCGAGCATCATCCGGCCGCGCGAGGTTTTGACGAAGCGATCGTTTCGGCGGGCCGCCACTTCAACTTCAGGACGAATCCGCCCGTCGAATATCCGAAAGGAACCTACTTGGCCGACTTCTTGACCGATCGGGCGGTCGATTTCATCCGCCGCCACAAAGATGAGCCGTTTTTCCTCTATCTACCGCATTTCGGTGTTCACAGCCCTTGGCAGGCGAAAGAAGACTGGATCGCGCATTTCAAGCCGAAAAAACCTGTCGGCGGACACCGCGATCCGGTCTACGCGGGCATGATCGCCTCGGTGGACGAGAGCGTGGGGCGAATCCTGAAAACGCTCGACGAACTGGGGCTGGGTGAAAACACGTTGGTGATCTTTTCAAGCGACAACGGCGGTGTGGGCGGCTACTTGCGAGAAGGTATCAAGGGGCGCGACGTGACCGACAATTGGCCCTTGCGCGGCGGTAAGGGAACCTTCCACGAAGGCGGCATTCGCGTGCCGTATATCTTTCGTTGGAAGGGTCGGATCGCTCCCGGTACGGTGTGCCGCGACCCCATCAACAGCGTCGACTTGTATCCGACATTGTTGGAGATCACCGGTGCCCCTGTGCCGAAGGATTACGTCCTCGACGGTGTGAGTTACGCTTCATTGTTGTTCGGCGGAACTCCGCAGGATCGCAACCGCGGACCGTTGTTCTGGCACTTCCCCGGCTACCTGGGATCGGGCGATTTCACCTGGCGCACGACGCCGGTCGGTGTCGTGCGCGACGGCGACTGGAAATTGATGGAATTCTTCGAAGATGGTCGCTTGGAGTTGTACAACCTGAAGGATGACCTGAGCGAGCAACACAACTTGGCCGAGGCCCGACCCGAGGTCACCGCGCGGTTGTTGAAAACGCTGCACGATTGGCAAAAAGCAATCGGTGCTCCGATGCCGACACCGAACCCGCACGTGTACTCGCTCGACGAGTGGAAGAAACTCTCGCCGGAAGAAAAGCTGGCCGCCCAAAAAGGAAAGCCCGTCAAGGCGGGCAAGGGGGCCGACAAGAAGAACTGACGCGTTATTCTCGGTAAGTGATCAACCGGCCCGAGTCGTCCGGCGTCCGACATCAGCCGCCCGGGAGGCTCGGGCCTTGGTTCGCGCCGGCGGTCATTGGCGATCGTCTTTCTGTGCGCGGGGATCAAGCCATTTGGGAGCCGGAATGGATTGCGAGCGAGCTACGAGCATCAGCAATCCGCCCCAGATGACCAGGATCGGAATTTCTATGTCGGTTCGCAGGTAGTCCATCTGCCGCAGCAAGGAAAACCCGCTCGCCGCCAACAGAAACGGTCCGAGAACGATCGACACCTTGTCGATGCCGCAAACGACCAGTGCCAATAGCCCCAAAGCGGCCAGGCTCAACGTCCAGATCCAATCGACTTGCGGTGCAATGCCGAGATTGCTCAGCAACCATCCGATCCCGACGATGATCAGCAGGATCGGTGGTACCAGTGTCTTGCGATCGGCGTTCATGGTGTGCCCCCACGGCGTAACGATTCAAAGATGCCGACAACCGGAACACGACGGTCCTTATGTTTTGTCGATTGTAGACTTCTTAGGCAATAGATGCCGCGCCGGCCCGGATTTTTCGCTGCAACCGAAGAAAAGGGCCATCGGCCTCGGTGGCGTCGTCGTGGAATCAGCGGTACACGTATTCGTATTCTTCGTCGGCGTACTCGTACTCGTCGTCTTCCAGTTCTTCGTCGGTTGCGCCGGTGAAGAAGAAATCGGCTGCGACCAATAACAGGAACCGATAACCGATCAACAGCACGATCGCGGCTCCCATCGACACCAGAAAACCGAGGGGACTGATCGGGTTGAAGTTTTCCAGCGGCAACGTCGACGTGAGCACCAACGGGCCGACCATCGTTCCGAGGATGCCGATCACCAGCACGCCGAAGGGCCCTCGCGGTTCGCGACCGGGAAGGATCGTCTTGGCCAGCAGGCCCACAACGGCCCCGAACCCGATCCACACGAGGATCAGGTAAACCCACTGTAGGGCATCGGGCGATAGTTCCAATTGGGCGACGATCATGGCTTTCGGCCTCGAACGTACGCAACACCACCGTTGCCGACTTTCACCGTCGAGCGGTCGGCGCCGCGCAAAGTCTTTCCTGCATCTGTCTTCGACGCGAATCGCTACGGCCGACCAGCCGGAAGCAGAACCGCGGTAGTGTCGCGGTGATCGTGCGATTTCCCGCGGGCGGAACGACCGACACCGAACCGTCGATGCAATCCGTAAATCTTTCCTCGCTCCGTGAAAACCTTGCCGGTTTAACCGGCGCAACCGTGCAGTGAAAGATTGGTGATTGTGCGGGCTCGGCCGGTTTCTCGCCGAATTTGCCGGCGTAAGCAGAGCGTCGTCGCTACGAACGGCTCACTTCGGGAACACGATAGGGATCGCGATACGTGCGGCGGAAAAGCGCCATCGCCTCGGGATCGTCGCGGAAGGTTTCCGTTTGCGGATCGATCGACAGAACTCGCCCTCCCAGCCGATAGCTGATATTGGCATACAGAACCCACAAGGTACTGCGGTGACCGATTTGAATGTCGGCGTTGGGGCGTTGCCTTGATCGCATGCACGCTAGGAAATTGGCTTTATGCTCGGGATCGGGGAATCGTCCGTACGCTTGCGCCTTGACGACCGGTTGCCGGCTTTTGGGACGATCGAACACTTGCCAACCGCCGCCGTGCCTTCCCACGACCATAAGGCCTTCGCTGCCGTAGATTTCGATTCGCGTCGCGCACTGCGACCACAGCGGAAACATGTCGCTGTTGCGGACTTCGGGGTCGATCTTGAGCATATATGGCGTGTACAACGTCAGCTCGAAGCTTACGATCAGATCGTCGAACTCGTACGTGGTCACTTGCGTGTCCGGCGTTTCGGCGGCCCCTTCCGAGTTGAACCGGCCGCCGACGGAGCGGACCGTCTTCGGAAGTTCGACGCCCAGCAGCCAACGGGCCAAGTCGACCTGGTGGATTGAATCGTTCACGGCATCGCCGCCGGAGTATCGCCAAAAGTGATGCCAATGACGATGGTAGGTTGGGTTGTACGGACACTCCGGTGCGGGACCGTTCCACATGTCCCAGTTCAAGCCCGGTGGTGCCGGGCGATCCGGCTCCCAGGGGAAATTCGGCATCCCCTTTTGGTTGAGAATGCGGCAGAAATGAATCTTTCCGAGTTTTCCTTGTTCGATGTAGCGTTTGGCTTCCATCGCGTAGGGGGCGCTTCGCGACTGCGTGCCCACTTGGACGACGCGATCGTAGCGTCGCGCGGCGGCGACCATCTGTTGCCCTTCCCAGGGTGAATGACAAGCCGGCTTTTCGACGTAGACGTCTTTTCCCGCCTGGCATGCCCACACGGTCGTCAACGCATGCCAATGGTCGGGCGTCGCCGAGACGATGGCGTCGATCTGCGGATCGTCGAGCGCCCGCCGAAAGTCGGCCAGCGGTTTGCATTCGACACCATTTTGCTGCGCCGACAGCGTGCGGGCGGCGCTTTCGGCCTTGGGGAAATTGGGATCGCACGCATAAACGACTTCGCAATTCGGTTGTTCGGCGAATCCGGGGCCCAGTGAGCTGCCGCGACCACCGCAACCCACCAAGGCCAAACGGATGCGTTCGTTTGCCGGGGCGCCGTATACCGATGCGGCGTCGGCCAGATACAACGCCGCAGCGCCGACGGCTGATTTGAGCACGCTGCGACGGTTTGCAAAACGGCCTTTTCGGAACGGGAAACGCGTCATGGGACGGTCCTCGAACGAATGGATGGGGGCGATTTGGTAACGCAGCATCGTGCGACGGCGCGCTGCATCATACATGCTCGAGTTGGGTATCTCAACGAAATCGCAGGTTCGACTTTTGGGCGGTGGGCGGGGCAAACGTCGAAGCGGCCTTGTCGATGGTCGACAAAAGGTCGCACTCACAAAGGGGTCGTCGAACTCGGAGAGGACCGCGACTTCTTGACCGGAAAACGTCGCGCAACTAGAGTCGAGCCGCGTTGTGAAAGTTCCAGGCTACGAAGCTGTCGGATACAGAGAGGGCCGCCAATGACACGGCAAATGGAGCGTCGTCGGTTTTTCGGTGTCGGTTTAGGTGCCGTCGGTTTTGCGAATTTGGTGATAACAGGCAAAGCGGCCGCCGCCGAACGCAATCTTCCTGCCGACGATCCGTTGCGACGATTCCAACAGGCCTGGACGGCGAAACTGCCGTGGGATCGGGTTGTCGATGTAACGACGCTCGACGGCGCGAACTGGGATGAACGGCTGGAAAAAGCCCAAGAGTTGCTCACACGTCAAGGCGGTGGGGTCGTTTACTTTCCGCCGGGTGAGTATGGATTCAACCGGTCGATTCGCCTGCGAAACGGAATCATTCTGCGCGGCGCCGCTCCCAAAACGTCGGATGCCCGCAGCGACGCGTACAGGCCGCCTTCTCGTCTTGTTTTCCCGAAATACGTGCCGATCTTTTCGGGCGACGGCACGCCGGTCGAAACGGCTTTCAAGGGAATCGTGCTCGACGATCCGGCGGGCGATTCAAATTGCGGAGTGGTGCATCTGGCGCTCGATCACGGGCACATCCATTTTGCCGAGGCCGAAGGCCATCGTTGCGGACGCAATCGTTTCGTGTGCGGATGTGTGTTGACCAACGCCGCCGTATGCAGTCCCGACGTGCCCAACGTGAGCATCGGCCAAAAACGATGGCAGCGGTTCACGCAGCGACACGCCGCGGCGATCGATGTGTACGCCGAAGAAAACGCGCTCGTGGCCGCGAACCGCCTTCCGCCGAGCGACCATCATTTCGTGATGCCCGGCTACGTGCTTCGCGGACGCGGGAACGACAATCC
>CAYVVR010000006.1:0-21498 GCA_964454655.1 uncultured Planctomycetaceae bacterium
TTTGTTTCAACGAGGAATCTGCCATGATCCCGATGCCCCGGTGTGTACTACTGGTTTTGGGTCTCTTGGCCATCTCGCCGAGCCTTCGCGCAACCGCGGCCGATACGAAACCGCAAAGGCCCAATATCGTCTTCTTGCTCACCGACGACCAGCGTTGGGACACGCTCGGTTGCATGGGTAATTCGATCATCCAAACACCGAACGTCGACGCGTTGGCCCAACACGGTGTCGTTTTCGACCGTTGCTTCGTCACGACCTCCATTTGCGCCACCAACCGTGCGTGCATCCTCAGCGGTCAATACGCCTCGAAGCACGGCATTTGGGATTTTCGCACGACCTTCGGCCCGCGCGAATTGGACGAGACGTATCCCGGCGTGCTCAAATCGCACGGATACGTAAACGGCTTCATCGGCAAGTGGGGCGTGGGCGCCCCGCCGCGAGGCTATTTCGAATACGACAAGACATTTCCCGGACAAGGGAAGTACGAAAACACCATCGACGGTCAAACGGTCCATCTCAACCGAATCATGGGCAATCAGGCCGTTGAATTTCTCAAGACGGTGCCTGCATCGCAACCGTTCTGTCTTTCGGTGAGTTTTAAATCGCCGCACGTTCAGGACGGCGATCCGCGTCAGTTCATTCCGGAGGCCGACCTGGCCGACTTGTACCGCGACGTCGTCATTCCTGCGGCGCCGCTGTCCGATCCTGCGTTTTTCGACGCCCTGCCCGAGTTTCTTCAGCAAACCGAAAACCGCATTCGTTGGAAACTGCGTTTCGCTACGCCCGAAGCGTATCAAGAATCGGTCAAAAACTATTACCGATTGATTACCGGAGCCGACCGGGTCGTCGGCCGCATCGTCGAAACGCTCGAAACGCGAGGGCTGGCCGAGAACACGGTCATCATCTTCACCGGCGACAACGGGTTTTATCTGGGAGAGCGAGGTTTCGCCGGCAAATGGTTTCCGCACGAGGTCTCCATCCGTGTCCCCTTGGTGGTCTACGATCCGAGGCTTCCCACTAAACTACGAGGAACGCGACGACAAGAAATGGTCCTAAGCATCGACATTGCCCCGACGATCCTCGATTTGGCCGGCGTGCCGATTCCGGCGGGCATGCAGGGCCGCAGTCTCGTTCCCTTGCTTCGAGGAGAACAGCCGACCTGGCGTCACGAGTTCTTCTACGAACACCTATTCGATCACGCCACGATTCCGCGTAGCGAAGGCGTACGCACCGAACGCTACAAGTACATTCGGTACGTCGACATCAACCCACCTTACGAGGAACTTTACGACCTGGCGAACGATCCCGACGAGGCCCACAATCTGGCCAATGATCCGGAGGCGGCCGAATTGCTTGGTCGTATGCGCGCGAAGTGGGAATCGTGGCGAGAAGCGTTGCGGCATTGACCAAGGACGGGTTGCCGTCGACTCGTGTGATTCAGTTACCGCCGCACATCTCGTCGACAATCGACAATATCGGCGATTTTTCGTTTTTCTACAGGATAGGAGTTTTGCCCATGCTTAAATGGATCTCGATGCCCGTCGTGCTGCTCGTCCTGTTGGGCAACTCGGCCGTAACGGCGCGTGCCGCTTCCCATCCGGAAAAGCCCAACTTTTTGGTCATCTTCTGCGACGATTTGGGATACGGCGATTTGAGCTGCTTCGGCCATCCGACCATTCGCACGCCGAACCTCGATCGCATGGCTATCGAGGGACAGCGTTGGACCGATTTCTATGTCGCCGCCTGCGTTTGTACGCCGAGCCGTGCCGCCTTGATCACCGGTCGCCTGCCCGTGCGAACCGGCATGTGCAGCGATAAACGTCGCGTGCTCTTCCCCGATTCCGCAGGCGGACTGCAACAATCGGAATACACGATCGCCGAAGCGTTACGCGACCTCGGTTACACGACGCACTGTGTCGGCAAATGGCACTTAGGTCATTTACCCCAGTATCTGCCGACCTCGCACGGTTTCGAAAGCTATTTCGGCATCCCCTACTCGAACGACATGGACCGGGTGGCCGATTCGCCGCGAGGCAGGGAGGCGTTTCTTCATCCGAAGCCGGAATACTTCAATGTGCCCTTGATGCGCAACACCGAGATCGTCGAACGCCCCGCCGACCAATACACACTGATTCGGCGTTATACCGACGAAACCATTCGCCTGATTCGAGAGAATCGCGACCGTCCCTTCTTCATTTACTTGGCACACAACCTGCCGCACGTTCCCCTGTTCAATTCGCCCGACTTCACCGGGCACAGCCGTCGCGGACTGTACGGCGATGTGGTCGAAGAAATCGATTTCAACATAGGCCGAATCATCGAGACACTCAAAGAGCTGAACCTCGACAAGAACACCTTGGTCGTTTTCACCTCCGATAACGGGCCTTGGCTCATTTTCGACCAACAAGGGGGTTCGGCCGGTCTGTTGCGTGGCGGCAAAGGCAGCACTTGGGAAGGCGGCATGCGTGAACCGACCATCTTTTGGTGGCCGGGAACCATTGCGCCCAAGGTGGTCGAAGACATCGGATGCACGATGGACTTGCTGCCCACGTTCGTTTCTCTCGCCGGCGGCTCACTGCCCGAAAATCTCGTGCTCGACGGCTACGACATCTCACCGGCACTCTTGGGAACCGGCCCCAGCCCGCGAGACCGCATGTTCTACTATCGCGGCACGCGTCTGTTTGCCGTGCGTTATGGTCGCTACAAGGCTCACTTCCAGACGCAGGCCGGATACGGTCAGCCCAAGCCGGAACAACACGACCCGCCGCTGCTTTTCGACCTATGGGTCGATCCGGCCGAAAAGTACGACATCGCGGCCGACCATCCCGAGGTGATTGCCAAGATTCGTCGCATCGCCGAGGAACACGAAGCTTCGCTCGAGCGTCCCGAATCCCAACTCGAAAAGGTGATCGGCAAGTAGACGCGGTCGCTTGCGTCAAGAAACAGACGGAGCCGGGCGTCGACGATCACCCGGCTCCGTGTTTTTTCGCTCCTGAGGATTTACTTCCCGCCGGTCGATCGTAGAACGCTCAACGGAATAGTAATCTCGTAGACAGGCTCGTCGTCGATACTGAAAATCCGATACGTGACGGTCGGGTCTTCCGCTTGTGTATCGAAGGCGAGCATCCCGAACGAGCATTTCTTGTTGTAGCCGAACAGAGCGCCTTCCACCAGCTCGTGCGTGTGAACGTTCGTCAACTTCGAGCTTTCAAATTCCCACAGCGGATAGTCCCCGTCGCGTTCGATCTTCCAGACGTCGCTGCGATGGCGATCGGCCGACATCAGAATCACACCGTCGATCTTTTCCTTGGTAAGGAAATCGAAGATCTCGTCGCGTTCGTCGACAAATCCACGCCACGTATCCAGGCTCGTACCTTTGGCATCCAACGTCCAGGGAACAGGCGACGCAATCACCTTGAATGTCGCATCCGATCGCTTGAGTTCCTCTTTCAGCCATTTCTTCTGGTAATCGCCCAACATCGTCGGATTAGGCGATTTTGGATCGGTTCGCCAATAGCGACCGTCGAGCATGATGAATTGAACGTCGGCAATGCGGAAGGTAAACCAACAACCGGGATGTTTTTCTCCACCGCCGTACGCCGGGTTGACCCAATTTTCTTGGAACAGCTTCCAAACGGGAATTTTCCACGGGGGATCGTTGCGATTCGGGCCACCCCAACGATCGTTCGTACAGAAATCGTGGTCGTCCCATATCGCAAAGATGGACGTCGAAGCGGTGAAGCGACGGTACTCCGGACGCGTCTGCCGTCGATAATAGCAATAACGCTGCGCTTGCGGGACTTCCGGCTGATCAATGTAAACGTTGTCGCCTAAGAACAAGAAGGCGATCGGCCGGTGCCCGCGTATCGTATCCCACATGCGTTCGTATTGCGGATTGTAGCCCGCCCCGCCGCCGAAGGCGATCTCGAACTTCGCAGGTCGGCCTTCGACCGGAAACGTCCGAAACTGCGGCGGATTTTCGCCGAAGATACGTTTTCCGTCGATCACGATATCGTAGTAGTACGTCGTGTCGGGCTCGAGCGATTCGATGCGAGCAATCCCCGTGTAGTCCCGCTCGGCATGGGTAAACCCACCGGGCGTGCGCAGCGGCGCTTTCAACTCGGGATCTTTGCCCACGATGACGTAAAACGGTTCTTCTTCCACGGTTCGAATCCAAAAGCTAGCCGCCCGATCGGTGACGTTTCCGACCATCGGCCCGTGAATGATCGGCGACTTCAACTCTTGGACCATCGCCTGGTAGGCCGCCGTTTCGTACAACGGGGCGAACCAGTCGCGAGGACCGGCTACAAACCGCTCGGCGGGGAGCCCCTGCGCGATCGCCCGCCGCATCGCTTCGACGGCATGCGGAATATCGCCCGTGCGACAATAAGCCATCGAAAGCACGTACCAACTTTCTACGTCGTCCGGCGTGGCCGCGACTTTTTCGGTCAAGGTCTTGATGACCGCATCCGTCTTGCCGTCGGCGATCTTGGCGATCAATTGCACATGATATTTCTTGTCGGGATAAGTCTTCGGGGGAGCGGTCGTTTTTTGGGCAAAGGAGACGGAACCTAAGCCCACCAAACTACTCACCGCCACGAGAGCCGTCAGCATGACTTTTTGGACGACCTTCGAAAACATGAAACACCCTCCTTTTGTTACGAGACACCGGTACCATCCGTCACACCCCCGTTCCCGGTGTTCGTTTCGCCGAACCACTAATGATATTCACGAGAAAGGGCCGATGCCAGACGACATCGGCCCGGAACTCATTACAGGGGGTTTCGGCAGACGCCTTTCGAAAGGGTCGTCCGCTTGCCCTTGACGGTCACACTTCGGGCAAGACGTAGGGCTTTCGCCGCTCGCGGTCGAGCAGTGCGTTGGCCTCGTCGTCGCCCTCGAATTGTTCTTTCACCGGATCCCACTTGAGCGGTCGCCCAACCCAGCGGGCGATATTGCACAAGTGGCAGACGCTCGTCGAACGGTGACCGATTTCGACATCGCAAATCGGCTTTTCACGCGTCTTGATGCACTCGAGCCAGTTCAGCAAGTGATTGTTGCTCTCGTACAAATGCACGGTGAAGTCGTCGTAGGGCGGTTTCGCCAATTCGCGAGGCTCAACCACGAACCGCGCGCGATCGATCGTGATCTTGCCTTTTTCACCGATGAAAACGCCGCCGCCGAGAGGCCCGTTATCGAGTCGCACGACGACGCCGTCGGCATACTTGAAGCACACCTTCGGCACACGGCAGATTTCTTCGCCTCGCGTTCGCGGCTCCGGTTTCGTGTAGGTCGGCGGATTGAACTTCGGCCCTTCGGTCCAAATTTCGACGGGGCCGGTGTCGTCCTTGCCCAGCGCCCATTGAATCTGATCGAACCCGTGGGCGCCCCAGCCGGTCACCTCTCCGCCCGAATATGGCCGGAACGAGATCCAACCCGGATTCGCTCGCGGTGCGTAAAGATCGGGATGGTACGGTACCAACGGGGCCGGCCCGCACCACATGTCCCAATCCAGTCCCTCGGGAACGGGTTGCCCGGGGAAGGCACATTCCCAGGGGCTCGGATAATTCGCCGCAATCACCTCGCGAATCTTCCCGATTCGCCCGTTGCGTACCAATTCGCAGGCCAGCCGGTTGGCGGGCATGGAACGCTGCTGACTTCCCGTCTGGAACACGCGACCATACTTGCGAACCGCCTTGACGACTTGACGCCCTTCGTGAATCGTGAGCGTCATCGGCTTTTCGGCGTAGATGTCCTTCCCCGCCTGGGCCGCGTGAATACACACGATCGCCCGCCAGTGATCGGGCGTCGCGGTCACGATGGCATCGATATCCTTGCGTTCCAGCAGCTTTCGGTAATCTTGGTACGCCTCGGCACCGAACTGGGCGGCATTGGCTTTGCCGCGCGGCAAATTGACGTCGGCAATTGCGACGATCCGGCCCATCGACGGCATGCCGCCGAACACCTGCATGCCGCGACGCCCGATCCCGATGCCGCCGATACCGATCCGCTCGTTGGCAGATGGCGTATCCTGCGTCCCCAGAACGATCCGCGGTATGATCGACGGCGCTGCCACGGCCGAGCCCAGCACGGCCGCCGACTTCAAGAAACTACGTCGTTTCACAATGAAAACCTCCCGCATATGAAAGTAGAAGAATGAGACAAACTTTCGTGCCTCGAATCGGTTTTACAGTCTTTTGCCTAGGTCGAAGCGGCACGCGTCACCGGCTTCTCTGTCGTCGGCGATCGGCTTGTTACGACACCTCGGGATACTGCCAAGGATCGCGATAGTCTCGCCGCAACAAGGTGTTGGCTTCGTCGTCTCCGACAACGCGTTCTTTCTCTCCGTCCCATTCCACGCTGCGTCCCAACTTCAGCGAAAGCATCCCGAGCAAGCTCATGGTCGTCGAACGATGGCCGATTTCGATATCGCACACCGGTCGTCGCTTGGTTTCGATCGCTTCGATAAAGTCGGCCCACAATTCGGGAATGTTCTGGGAGTCCGGTTCATGCAGTACCGGATCTTCGTGGTAAACCGGCTGATTCTTATTGGCCGGGTAAAATGTCCAGCCGTCTCGCCATCCCAGGTGCAACGTTCCGGCCGTTCCGTAAAAGTAACAACCGATGTTGTGGTTTTCGGCGTTATTTCCGGCATAACGACGATGCTCCCACACCGCCGTGAAGGAATCGAACTGGAATTCGACGGTTTGCGTGTCGGGTGCGTCGTCCGTCGTTTCGCGGATGAACCGCCCTCCCATCGAACACACCTTTTTCGGATACGTCTCCTCCGTCCACCAGAGAATTTGGTCCATCCAGTGAATTCCCCAATCACCCAACGTACCGTTGGCATAATCCAAGAAATGCCGGAAGCCTTTCGGATGAATGGCAGGATTAAAGGGTCGGTAGGGCGCCGGACCACACCACATGTCCCAGTCCAGGCCTTCGGGGGGATCGGCATCGGGCGTCGGCGTCCCGACTCCGCCGGGATAATGCACAAACGCCCGCACCATCCCAATCTTACCAAGCTTTCCTTCTTTCATAAACTTTTGGGCGCTGATGCAATGAGGGGATACGCGCCGGTGCGTTCCTACCTGGACGACGCGGTCGTTCGCCCTAGCTGCCGCGACCATGGCCCGCCCCTCGAGAATCGTGTGGCTGATGGGCTTTTCAACGTACACGTGGGCGCCCGCAGATACGGCTGCGATCGTGATAAGGGGATGCCAATGGTCGGGAGTCCCCACGATCACAATCTCTGGTTTCTCTTTTTCAAGCAACTCCCGGTAATCGCCGTACTTCTTGGGCGTGTTCCCCGTCAGCTCCTCGATCTTCTTGACGGCTGGATCCAATTGGTTTCGGTCGACGTCGCACATCGCTACGACGTCGACATTCCTTGCCGCCACGGCGGTCGTGAGGATGTTCATCCCCCACCACCCCGTACCGATCAATGCCGTGCGATACCGCTTACCTCGCTGTACCCCCAGAACAGCCGGAGCGGCGACACTCAACGCCCCCAGAGCACCCGCCGATTGCAAAAAATTTCGACGTCTCAGCTGCATCCCATCCCCCTCGCGTTTCCATTGCTTTGCGTTTTCATGTTACCCGGCCCGGAAAAAACCGCGTTCACCGTCGGCCCGCCGTTTTGCCGGCGACATCCCCGCGACGGGTCGCCCCGATTTTCGCCACTTTGAGGATGACGAGCCGATCGGCGCGTGTCAAGAAAATCTCGCTTCCGGCGAAGAATACGCGAAATCGCGGCAATCCCGATTTCACGATGCCGCAAACGGAACCGCCGTATCGCAAGATCGTTTGCCCGCCGAAGATGTGCCGCTAAGAATAGGGGCGTCATCAGTCACTTCAGATCGTCCTCGATAGTGAAAAGACCATGTGCGCACGATTTCACCATTTGTTGTTCTTCGTTTTCTTTCTCGTCATTCCGACGTCAACGGCCCTCGGCGACGAGTCGACGACCTTGTGGCTCGAATGCGAAACCTTCGAGAACTTGGGCGGCTGGACCAACGACGCCCAGTTCGTCGACCACATGGGGTCACCCTACTTACTCGCCATCGGGCTGGACGGCCCCGTGGCGGATGCCTGGACGACGATCGACATTCCACGTGACGGCACGTATCGCCTTTGGGTGCGATCGCGTGATTGGCTGCCGGAATACAGTCCCGGACGATTTCAGGTCATTTTGGGCGAGCACACGTGCCCCCGAACGTTCGGCGAATCCAAACGCTACGGCGGGTGGTACTGGGAAGATGGGGGAACCGTCACCCTTTCGGCCGGTCCACTGCGCATCGCACTACACGATCTCACGGGGCACTACGGTCGCTGCGACGTCGTCGTGTTGACTTCCGACTTGGGTTATCGGCCCCCCAACGATTTACCGGGATTGGCCGAAGCAAGAGAACGCTTCGGCGGCGTGAGCCGCGAGCGAGTTTCGCCCGGGCCGTACGACACGGTCGTCGTCGGGGGAGGTTTGGCGGGCACGTTTGCCGCCGTCGCCTCCGCCCGCATGGGCTGCAAAACGGCCTTGATCCAAAACCGGCCTGTTCTCGGCGGCAATGGTTCGACCGAGATCCTCGTCCGCCCCGAAGGCGACACGACGCGAGAACCTCTCGACCCCGGTGAAGGAGGAATCATCGAAGAAGTGCGAGGCGACGTGTTCGACTACTCGAGTCGCATGCTGGCCTTGGTTCAGCGAGAACCGAACCTCGACCTCTACCTGAACACACACGCTACCGGCGTCAAAATGCGCGACGCGCGTCGCATCGAAGGCGTGTACGCCCTCGATGTAACGACGAACCGACGGTACCTATTTCGAGGCACCATGTTCATCGACTGTACCGGCGACGGCGAAATCGGCGTGTGGGCGGGTGCCGAATATCGTCACGGCCAAGAACCTCGCTCCATGTACGGTGAATCGAGGGCCCCGATTCACGGCATGATCAACACGGGTACCATGGGCGGAACGCTTCGCTACGATGTCGAACGGCTTCCAATCGAGGTGCCCTTCGAGTCTCCTGCGTGGGCGCACAAGTTCGATGACTGCGACGACTTCGGCCCCAAACGGCATCCGCAGTTGAATTTCGGAGGTTGGCAATGGGTGATCGAATACGGCGGACAGCGCGACACCTACCGCGACGCCGAAGAAATCCGCGATGAGCTGCTGCGGATCATCTGGGGCATGTGGGACCATGCGAAGAACCATTGTCCTCGCCTAGCGGAAGACGGCGCCGCCTATTACCGGCTCAAGTGGGTCAGCCATGTCGTCGGGAAACGGGAATCGCGGCGTCTGATCGGCGATTACGTAATGCGCGAGCAAGACATCGGCGAGCAGACACTCTTCCCCGATCGTGTCGCTTACGGCGGCTGGGGAATCGACATCCATCCGCCGGGAGGTTTCTACGCACCCGGCGAACCGGCCGTCTTTTCACACAAAGTGAAATTCTCTATTCCCTTTCGCAGCCTATATTCGAAAGACATCGACAACTTGATGATGGCAGGCCGCTGCATTTCGGTCTCGCACGTTGCCCTCGGCGCCACGCGAGTGATGATCACGTGCGGACTTCAAGGGCAAGCGGTGGGTACGGCCGCCGGGCTTTGCAAACGCCACGACACGACACCTCGCGGGATATACCAAAACTACATTCGCGATTTACAGCAACAACTCCTCAAAGACGGTTGTTATCTCATCAAGTTGCCGAACGAGGATCCGCACGACCTAGCCCTGCGTGCCGTGGACGTCACGGCATCGAGCTTTGCGCCGCCCGATGCGGTCAAGATTCCCACGAAACCGTACGAACACCCGTTGGGCCACGACCGTGCGGTACGCTTCCGACTCGACCGGCCACGATTGGAGGCCGTCGACGTGCATTTGCGCAACGCTTCCGATCGTCCGGTATCTCTAAAGGCCGGTTTGCACGTTTCGACCGACGACGAACGTCCCGCAGCCACGCCGATCGCCACAGCCGAGGCAATCGTGCCGCCAAGCAGCAAAGGTTGGGTGCGATTTTCTTTCTCGATCGACAAGCCTCTCCCACCCGGTTCCTATTGGTTCGTTCTTCCGAAGACCGAACATGTTTTTTGGACGCTCTATCGCGCGGAACCGGCTTTCACCGGGCGTGCCTACCACAGCGGAAAGGAATGGGTGATTGCCACGGGCTGTTACGCATTTCGGACGACGCCCGGTGAGCCCCCGAAAGCCGTTCTCGCAGCCCCTTTCATACCTCGCAGCGACGACTTGTTTGCCCCGCACAACGTCGTCAACGGGTTTGCTCGGGCCATTGAAGGCGTGCCGAACTCGTGGCGTCCCGATCCGAAAGCCCCCTATCCGCAATGGATCGAAATCGATCTCGGTCGTTCGACCGAATTCAACACCGTTCACGTATCTTTCCAATCGGCTTCGATGCGGGCGGACGATTTCGACATCGCCGTTCTCGACGGAAAAGACCGGCGCCCGGTCGCAGAAATCCGCGACAACACCATGCGCCGACGCGTTGTGACGTTCGACACCGTTCGGGCGACCCGCGTGCGGGTAATCGTCCACAAGGCGCAACCGGATATGGGAATCTGCGAAATTCGTATTTACAACGAACCGTAATTTGCCGCCCCACGAGGCGCTAATTATCATTGCACACAAAGAGAATCGCGCTCGCGCGCAACGTTGCCTTCTGCCCGAACATCCCAAACCGGAGAGTGCTCGCATGTCGTCCGTAGTCCACCGTCGGAACTTTCTGGCTGCCTCGGCAGCGGCCGGCGCAGCCGCCTGGCTGGCCAAATCACCACTCGCCTTCGCGACGTCTGCCGATGATCGACCGGCTTGGAAAGGCGCCATGATCGGCAAGCCCGACGAGGGCACGTTGACACGGTTGAAAGAAGCCGGTTTCGACGGGATTGAATCGAACGACCGGCACGCAGCGATCGACGACGCCGAAGCGGCCAAGAAACTCGCCGAATCGCTCGGCATGCGGATTCATTCCGTTCTCTACGGGTGGGCAAATTTCAATACCGACTCGATCAACGCCGACGTCGAAAGCGTCGCCAAGTCGCTAGAGACCGCAGCCGCGTACGGTGCCGATGCGTTGTTGTTGGTTCCTTGCCGCATCGGCGGCATGCCCATGCCGCAACCGTGGGAATTCCAACTCGAATTCGATCCCAAGACGAACCACCTGATTCGCGTCGTCGAAGGCGACAACGGTCCTTACGAAGCGTATATCACAGCACATAACCACGCCATCGATGCCTCGCGAAAGGCGATCGAAAAGCTCATTCCGCACGCCGAGAAGACGGGCGTCGTCGTCGCCCTCGAAAACGTATGGAACAACCTGTGGGTCAAACCGGCCCACTTCGCGAATTTCGTGAAGTCGTTCGACCATCCCAAGGTGCAAACCTATTACGACGTGGGCAACCACGTGAAGTACGCCCCGCCGCAAGAGTGGATCAAGGCGTTGGGAACGTCGATCGTCAAAATCCACATCAAGGACTTTGCGCTCAACCCCGACGGCCACGGCGGCAAATTCGTTCATCCACGGGACGGAAGCGTCGACTGGCCTGCGGTCCACGACCTGCTCGTCGATATCGGATACGACGGTTGGCTGACGATCGAAGACGGCGGTCTCGAACTGACCGAATTTCGCCGTCGTCTCGACCTGATCATCGCCGGCAAATGATCGGCCCCGGAGGTCTCTTATGATCCGCTTCGCCCGTCGCCGGTTGTTTCCTATCGCCGCCGGAGCGTGGTATTTTTCCTGCGCTACCGGGCTCGCGCAAGATGCCGAACGCGCGTCGCCAACGATGCGGGCAGGAATGATCGGTCTCGACACCTCGCATGTCGTCGCGTTCAGCCGCACGATCAACGCTCCGAACGCCGAAGGCCCCATGAAATCGGTCGAGATCACTGCCGCGTATCGCAACGGCATGCCCGACAACGAATTTTCGCGAACGCGCATCGACGAATTCACCAAAAGCGTTCGCGAAATGGGCATCACGATCTACGACTCGATCGAAGCCATGCTGCCGCACGTCGACGTCGTTTTGATCGAGAGTGTCGACGGGCGTCCCCACCTGGAACAGGCACGCAAGGTGATCGCCGCCGGCAAACCGATGTACATCGACAAGCCGATGGCATCCTCACTGGCCGAGGTGCTGGTGATCTTTCGCGAGGCACGCGAGGCGGGCGTGCCGGTTTTCTCCGCTTCCTCATTGCGATTCAGCTCGGGATTTCAAGCGGCACGCGAGGGCAAGCTGGGAAAGGTACTCGGCTGCACGGCCTGGAGTCCGTATCACGTCGAGCCGCACCATCCGAGCCTGTTTTGGTACGGGATTCACGGTGTCGAAACATTGTATACCATCATGGGGCCGGGATGCCGAACGGTCGTGCGAGAACGGGACGATCGCGTAGTTGGGCATTGGACCGACGGACGCACCGGCGTTTGGGAAGCTCGCCAAGGCTACGGGGCCGAAATCGAGACGCCGGAAGGCACTCGCTCGGCCGGAAAGTACGAAGGTTACGGCCCTTTATGCGTTGAAATCTGCCGGTTCTTCCAGACGCACGAGCCCCCCGTCGCCGAAACGGAAACCATTGAAATCTTCGCGTTCATGGAGGCCGCCGACGTTTCCCGTGATCGCGGCGGCCGCTCCGTCGAAATCACCGAAGTCATGGCCTCGGCCGCCGAAAAAGCGAAAACGATCGCCAAATCTCGCGCGTAGCATCCTTGTCGTAGCAACCGACTTGATCGACGCGTCCCGGGAAAAATCATGGACGAAGCCACTCGGAACTGGTTCGACGCCATCTTCGAAGAAGTGCTCGACGCGATGCCTCCGCGCATTCACGAGCTGATGGAACAAATTCCCCTTCACCTGGAAGACCATCCGTCGCGTGCCATGATGCGGGAACTGGGCATCCGCTATCGCGACGACCTGTGCGGACTGTTCACGGGCATCCCGATCACCGATAAAAGCCTCGAACAATCGGGAGTGCTTCCCGACGTCGTCACTCTCTTTCGCGAAGGCATCATGCGGGCCGCCGCCGACGAGTTCGGACGTGTCGACGAATCGGCTCTTCGAGAACAAATTCGCATCACCATTCTTCACGAATTCGGCCATTATCACGGTCTGGACGAAGACGAGCTGCGAGCCCTAGGGTACGGTTGAACCGTCGCGAGCTTTCCGCTTCGTTCGACGGCCGGTATGATGAACAACGTTGTTCGATTCGATGCGTTCGGCCGCTGAAATTGGACGGCCGACGACGGAACATCGATTACCGATTTTCCAAAGTCATTCTTGAAGAGAACGGACCGTGGCCGCCACTTTGATCCATATTCATCCGCAAGACAACGTCGCCGTGGCAACCGGGCCGCTTGCGGCAGGCACGACGGTATCGGTCGGAAAGATCGTCGTGTCGCTGCGTCAGGAAGTCCGGCTCGGCGACAAGGTCGCGATCGTGCCGATCGCCGAGGGCGACGCCGTACTCAAGTACGGATTGCCCATCGGCAAGGCCACGACGTCGATCCAGCCGGGCGAATACGTTCATACCCACAACCTGGCGAGCAACTACTATCCCACGTTCGACCACCGCGGCGACGGCCCCGAAGAACACGCAGTTGCGTCGTCTTGAGCAACACCGGCATTTCTTGATCGTCAACGAACCGAACCCCGGCAACCTCGGGACCTTAGTGAGCTTCTCATGTGCGACGCCATTTCGATGATCGGTTTTCAACGAAAAGACGGCCGAAAGGGCATTCGGAACGTCGTTCTCGTCGTCTACCTCGTAGAATGTGCGCATCACGTTGCAAGAGAGATTGCAGGCGCGTTTTCCAGCGAACCGGTGCACTTGGTCGGATTTCCCGGCTGTTATCCGAATGCTTACGCCCATCGCGTCCTGGAGAGCGTCGCAACGCATCCCAACGTCGGCGCCGTTCTCTTGATATCGCTGGGATGCGAAAGCTTCGACCGCGAATCGCTCGCCGCCGCCGTCGAAGCGTCCGGGCGCCCCGTCGCGACGATCGTCATCCAAGAGACCGGCGGCACGGCGCGCTCGATCGAGTTGGGTCGCACGATCGTCTCCGACTTTCTGCGGAAGCTCGACGACGTTCCCCGCACGCCGATTGAACCGGCCGATCTCATCGTGGGCACGATTTGCGGCGGGTCGGACGCCACCAGCGGCCTGACCGCCAACCCCGCCTGCGGCCGGGCATTCGATCTCTTGATCGAGGCCGGTGGAACGGCGATTTTCGAAGAAACGAGTGAATTGATCGGCTGCGAACACCTGATGGCCGAACGAGCCGCATCTCCGGAGCTTGGCCGTGAAATCGTCGCCGCCGTCGAAAAAGCGGCCCGGTACCACCAGGTGCTCGGACACGGCAGTTTCGCGCCCGGCAACGCCGAAGGCGGACTAAGCACGATCGAAGAAAAATCCTTGGGCGCTTACGCCAAGAGCGGCCAATCGACGATCAGCGGCATCCTCAAACCGGCCGTCCGGCCTCCACGCCCCGGATTGTATCTTCTAGACGTCGTCCCCGACGGCGATGTTCGATTCGGATTTCCGAACATCGTCGACAATGCAGAAATCGTCGAATTGGTTTCCTGTGGATGTCATCTCGTCCTGTTCACGACCGGCCGCGGTTCCGTGGTCGGCTCGGTCATTTCGCCGGTCGTCAAAGTGTGTGCGAATCCCGACACTTACCGACGGATGAAGGACGACATGGACATCAATGCCGGAAAGATTCTCGACGGATCGAGCGATCTCGACCAAGTCGGCAAGGAAATTTACGACCGCATTCTGCGAACGGCAGCCGGTGAACCGACGGCTTCGGAACGACTCGGCCACCGCGAATTCATTCTCGGCTACAAGCGATTCGAACCGCTCGGCCCCGCCTGCTTGCCGTAGGCTCTCAAGAAACACGCCGGGCCGAAGCCGGCCGTAGCCGCTTCGGCCCAAGTTCGCGTTTCAAACTTCACAAGAGTCCGGCCGTCGGCCGACTACTCGGCCGCGTCTTCCGATCCGTCGGCTGATTCGCCCGAACCGTCCTGCTCGGAAGTTCCGGATTCGTCTGCGGACGTCTCATCGGCCGCGGCATTGCCTTGCTTGGGCACCGACTCGGCGGCCGGTGCAGACAATCCCAAGAATTCACGCACACGCGGATTCTGGATCACCCGATTGTTGATCTGGATAATCGAGCCGATCGTGGCAAGCAACAAAGCCACCACGAGAACGGCATTGAACAACAAGCGAGAAAGCCCTTTTCCGACCGCGTCGCCGATGTAGCTTCTCTTGTTGTTCATGATCAAGAATGTGAGGTACGCGATCGGCAACATTGCGAAGCAAATGGCCGAGGCGGCCACCGGGA
This sequence comes from uncultured Planctomycetaceae bacterium, assembly GCA_964454655.1. Classification (GTDB taxonomy): domain Bacteria; phylum Planctomycetota; class Planctomycetia; order Pirellulales; family Thermoguttaceae; genus CAYVVR01. Next base: position 15,351 of record CAYVVR010000006.1, read on the forward strand.
ACCAGAAGGGCAACGTGGTCACCACGCCGAAGATCCCGATGGCAGGCGTCAACGCAAACAACCGGAATCGCGTCTTCGTGTATTCGAGGTTCAACATCTCGCAAAACGTGAAGCCGCACACGATCATGTGCGTCGAAATCGCACTACAGGTCATTGCGATCAAGCCCAAGTCGAAAACCAATCGACCTGCCTTCTCACCCAGCACGCCGTGCAGCGAAGCAGCCGCGGCAACCGGCTTGATCCCCTCGCGAAGCACGTCTTCCCCGGAATACACGCCGGTCACCGTCATCGCGATGATGACCAACGACGTCACCAACACAAAGGGCAGGAACATCGACATCCCCAAGTCCCATTTGGCCAAGGTCTTGTGCTTGGGCCCCCAACCTTTGGCAAGCAAGCTGTACGGATAGAGAAACGTCATGTTGATACCGACGGCTGCTCCCAGCATCCCCAACACCAAGGTAACGTTCTTGGGATCCTGCCAATTCGGAATGCCGTACCAACCGATGAAGCCCTTGCCGAGTTCCCCCCAGTCGATTTTCGACGCGCTCGCAATCACGACGATGGCAAACATCAGGATGACCAACCCGATGACCGCCCGCAGAAACCACTCGTACAGCTTGATCCCTCGCGAGCTGCCGCCGTACGAAAACACCATGAACACGTTGATCCCCAGAATGATGCACCCGACAAGCCAGCCGAGCCCCAAACCGGCGGGTGTAAACACACTGGCGAGCTTCGCCCCTTCGCCTTTCGCCGCTTCGATCTTCAATTCCTTCCATTCGTCTTCGGGCACACCGGCGCGTACCTTCTCGAGATCGAAGCCTTCGAATTTGTCTTGCAATTTGGCGGCCACGGCTTCGACCGTTGCGTCATCAGCCGGTGTTGCAAACGTGCCGTCGGCCAGTTGGACCATCTCCACGTCGGTGGCGACGCTGGCCATTTTGCCCAAATCTCGCATGGCCCCGGCAGCCAACCCGTATTGCGGAAAATGCCAGATGATCGACGATGCAATCGTCGCCAGCGCCCACAGGAAAACAAGCACCCAACTCAACTCGCGTCCGAAGGCCTTGTAGGGGCGTTCCTGCGTGGTCAGAACCACGTTCGCCAAGGCAGCCAGCATCATGACGCCCAAGAACATGGCGACCGGCTGCACCCACAACAGCTTGTACCCAAACGACGCGCCCGCCATCACCGAGGCGGTTGCACTGCCGGCCCCCAGGGTCATTGCGCTTTGCAGCAGCCCCGGGCCGGTTCGCTTGATGTAACCGATCGCCCTCGGCAGGAAAGGTTTCTGCTCCAAGGCCTCCAGCTCGGCCACCTCGCGTTGAAGTTTCTCAGGATCCCATTTGGCCGTCATGGGAAGCCCTTTGTTGCCGTCACTCATCGTTCGACTCCTTGGCGCACAAGGGAAGAAACCATGATAATCAAGGCAAGAAAGCGTGCCTGCGATCTCTACGCCGGGGCCCCTCGCGCCCCGGTACTCGCGTTACCGGTCCGATCGAACCCGCACGGCGACCGGTTTCGATTCCAGCAAACCAGCCCCTAAATTAGCCCCGCTTCGGGGATTTTGCAACAACCCTCATTAGGGTCCCACCCCCGAGAAACGTTGCAGAAACACACGACGACACATATTCGTCAACGGCGCACAGTCCGTCCTACTGTATACCATCGACAATCTGCACGTCGGCAGGCCGTCCATCGTCGAATCGTCGCCGCACGACGATCTTGCCTTCCGCCACCAGCCCATCGGCGCGAATCGTCGCCGTCTCCGAAACAGGCAGAAGCAAGTCGGCCGCTCCGTCCGCCAATTCAGCCGTCAACACGTAGCCTCCTTCAACCTTTCGCAACGTCGCTTTCTCGCCGACGATCGCTTGTTTTTTGTGCGGCCGATACAGCGTGACGAATTCCGTCTGCGTTGCTTTCTCGGCGGTGGAGGCCGTTACGTGCCATTCCCTCAACGTGATTCGAGGGCGTGGATTCGGATCGTATTCGTTCGTTTGACGAAACTGCAATTCCTTCGGGGCAAGAAACTCAACCGGACAAACCACATCTCCCACGGTCGCCGTCAACCGGTTCTCGCCGATCGTCATTCGTTCGGGCGAATGCAACCAGTACTCGTAGCGTACCGGACGCGACGCCTTCAGCCGATCGTACACGACCACCAACTCGGGTTTGAAAAAGACGATCGTCCGCGTAAACCGCTTCAGGATCGATCCTTCACCTCGCGACGCTTTCGGATCTCGGTAACAATCACCGGCTTCGCCTTCCACCACATCGATCGTCGGTGAGGTCGCAAAGGCGGTAATTCGACCGCGACAAGCCGCCGAATGGGGAATCTGCCCGATGCCGTCGACGGTAATCGAATTCACCGATCGCGTACTCCACATCCAGTCACGATGATGGGCACTCGCGTACATATCGCGACGGCCGCTCGAAACGAACAACCGCTGGTTGTATGCCGAAAGCAAGAAGGCGTTGTTCGCATCGTACCCGTGCGACTGCGTACCGAACGGACTCGATTTGAACTGTATCTGAACGTTTTCGCGTCCGTCGATGAGGGTCGTATTCAACACGGCCTGCCCGATTCCCCGAAACACGCGAGACGTCGGCAAGTCGACGGGCGTCTTCGGTGTCGGCGCCGGTAGGGCTCCGCGGACGAAATCCCAACTGGTCGTTTTGGGCGGCGGCCCTCCCATCGAATCGACGTACCACTGCCAATACGGGTTTCCCGCTTGGGCCGCCAAAATTGCAACCAAGGGCACGTTCGATTTCGCCTCCCGCGTGCAGGCCAAGTCGCCGAATCCGCCGGTTTCGGAAAACGGCGGCATAAAATACATCGCGTAGTAGCCCGCTTTTGAGAAGTACGGCTTGCGATACGCGTCGATGCCGAAGGCGGCACGCATCACGTCGGCCCACCAAGTGAACCGGGTGATGTAGCTGTTCCAGTACGAAGCGCCTTCGTGCCAGCCGCCGTCGTCATCGGACCAAACCGGGTAGACGTTGTAAAAGACGTTGACGGCGAACCAGGTCCAATCGTCGGCCTCGTCGATCTCACCGTGAAAGGCCACCCCGATCTCGCCCAGAAAATGATACGCCCGGTTGCTATGACTGGCGTAGGGTTGCCAAAGATGCCGCGGGCACAAATGGCGATACATCTCTTCGCCGCGCGCTTTCATGACGGCCCGGCAGGCTTCGCGTTGCGATTCGTTGAGCAAATCGTGGATGTAGGTGTATGTCCGCGAAAAATAGTAAGCGTAGGGCATACCGGCCTCGTCGTTGTACCGGTAGCCGGTGGCACCGTGCGGATCCCATTTTGCGCATTCCATCAGAATACGTCGGGCTGCTTCACCGTAGCGACGATCGCCGCTGATTTGGTACGCAAAGCCGAGTTCCGCCGCCGTTCCCAAGGCGCGTTGTGTGTAGGTGCGATTGCCCCACCAAATCTTCCGCCATTCTTCGCCCCGGCGTTCGATATCGTCGGGATACCGAGGCGGCTCCTGCGTAGGCGGCGGGTTCCTCAGGGCATCGTCGCACCGCTTTTTGATCGCGAGCCACGCTTCCGCCAACTCACCGCGTGCCGCCTGGCGTAACCGCGGCAGATCTTCCGGCCGGAGGAATAACCGCGGATGCGATTTAGGAATGCGTGCCAACAGCTCTTCCCGTGAGGGCATGGGAAAAACGGTCGCGCCTTCCGATATATGAAACCGTCGCGATCGGCTCCATTGGGTGTGCCGGCCCTGTGGGTCCCATCCTCGATATCGCCACCAGTACGTACCGCTCGGAATCGCAACCGACGGTGTGTGAACGTTCCAAGTGATGTCGGCTGCGGCATAGACGATCGTCGAGAACGCTTCATCTTCGCCGACCTGAATCTCCCAGCGACTTATCTCTTGTTGGGGCCGCCAAGCAAAATTCGGCGGCGTCACCACGAGGACTGCTTCGCTCTCCGGTCGGTATCCCCATTCTCCGGGGCCGGCCGGTCGTTCGTCCAACGGTATTTCCTCACCGATGACGACGGGCACGGCAACCAAGCCGATCGCCGCAACAACAGGGATCGCCACCAACCAACGCAAACAGGCAGTCCGAAATTCACGGGACACAGTACGGCAAGCTCCGACGGAAATCATGGCAGGCCCCTTCAGGCGGCAGGAAAAAGCAGGGTAGGACCGACAGGTAAGACGTTCTTGCAGTGTTCCTATCCTTTCTCGAACACCGAGTGACTGCAACCCACCGGACGCAAATTGCAGAAAAAAGCCGGAGCTCCACAACAAGCGGGACTCCGGCTGTTATTGCACGATCTCGGATGTCGTACCGACTGACATTGCGTCAGTCGTCTTGCTGTTCCTCTTCGCGCACCTTCTGGAGATAACGTTCCAAGATGACGGGCACTTGGTCGGGCGTCACCGTCGCGTGCACGTCGTCATTGATGGTCATCACCGGCGCCAAGCCGCAGGTTCCCAAGCAACGCGTGCCCTGAAGCGTGAACAAGCCGTCGGAGCTCGTTTCGCCGAAGGTGATCCCGAGTTCGTCCATCAGCTTTTGGGCGACCCGGTCGGCGCCTTTCACGTAGCAGGCCGTTCCCATGCACAGGTTGATAACGAACCGGCCCCGCGGTTGCAGTCGGAAAAAGTGATAAAAACTGGCCACACCGGCCACCTTCGCCGCAGGCACCTGCAACAGTTGCGCAACAGCGTCGAGATGGGCCTCGGCCAAATAGCCGTACTTGGCCTGAATCTTGTGCAACACGGCGATCAAGTAGCTGTGTGGCTCGGGACGCGTTCGACAATCGTTGATGTACTCGACGATGTCGTCGCCCAAGACGCGTTCCGCCGTCGCCTTGACTTCTTCCCAGTTATCGATCGAAGCGCTCATCGGATACCTCGCGGAAGTCGTGGTCTATAGTGCGTGTGCAGCAACTTGTGCGCCATCAATGAACCCGGGCTGCCCAGGAAGTTCTCATACAGTTCCTCGATGGCCGGATTTTCATACGACTTGCGCAACTCCTTGCTGCTGTCGATAGCGTACAGGGCGGAAGCCCGCTGTCGAAGCAAATCGGGATCCAAAACATGGTACTCGCCCGACGGATACGGCTGTCCGCCGCCGCCGATGCACCCGCCGGGGCACGCCATGACCTCGATCACATGAAAATCGCCCTCTCCTCGAACGACGCGATCGAGCAACGTTTTGGCGTTCGTCAAGCCGTTCGCGACACCGAGATGAATATTCTTGTCCCCGATCGCGACGTATGTCTCTCGGAGCCCCTCGACCGCTCGCACCTCGGTAAATTCCAAGCGTTGCGCCGGTTTGCCCGTGACCATCTCCGAGGCCGCACGCAAGGTCGCCTCCATCACACCGCCGGTCGTACCGAAAATGTCACCCGCCCCGGAAGCCAACCCAAGCGGTGCATCGAATTCACCGTCGGCAAGTCGCGTGAAGTCGATCCCGTAGCATTTGATCATCCAGATCAACTCGCGGGTGGTGAGCACGGCGTCGGTGTACGGACGGCCGTTTTCGTCCTGGTGTTCCGGACGGCTCGCTTCGTATTTCTTGGCCACACACGGCATTACCGCCACCATGTAGATGTTCTCGGGATCGATCCCTTTCATCTTGGCGTAATACGTTTTCGCCAAAGTCGAAAGCATGCTCATCGGCGACTTGCACGTCGAGGCATGCGGGATCAACTCGGGGTAGAATTTTTCCATGAAGCTGATCCACCCCGGAGAACACGAGGTGATCATCGGCAATGGGCCGCCGTCCTGCAAACGATTCAGAAATTCGTGCGCTTCCTCGACGATCGTCAAGTCGGCCCCGAAATCGGTGTCGAAGACGGCATCGAAACCGAGCAAGCGCAGGGCCGTCACCATCTTACCCGTGCACGGCGTGCCGGGCGGCAGGCCGAACCCTTCGCCGATCGCCGCACGAATCGACGGTGCCGTTTGCACGACGACATGCAAGTTTGGATTCGCCAACGCCTGCCACACGTCCTCGACGCTCGACTTCTCGAGGAACGCCGCCGTGGGGCACACGTTGATACATTGTCCGCACTGGATGCACACCGATTCGTCCATCGGCGTCATGTGCGCGGGCGCAACGACCGTGTTGAAACCTCGCCCGTGTTGGCTTAGATTGCACACGCCTTGAATCT